>JASHUS010000127.1 GCA_030039865.1 Thermoplasmata archaeon | reverse complement strand
GAGGCCGAGACGGTCCAGCATGGCGCGCGCCCCCGCGCTCGTGCCGTGGAGGAGGTTCGAGACGATGGCGAGCGGGAGCCCGCCGCGGCGGAGGCGCTCGAGCGACGCTCGCGCCCCGGGGGCGACGCGGACCGGGGCTCGGGCGGCAAGGGCGTCGATCGCCGCCCCCATCGCGGCGCCATCGACCCGCCCTCCGATCCGGCGGGAGACCCACCGGGCCTGGGCGGCGATCGAGGGCGCGCGACCCCGGGCCTCCTCGGTCTGGTTCCACGCGTTGAGCCGCTGCATCGTCGCCCGGGCCTCGGGAGCGGAGCTTCCGGCCTCGCGCATCCCGCGGATCCACAGCGCCTCGCGCCGGTGGGTCAGTCGGTGCTGGTCCGGCGGGCGCGTGTAGATCAGCGTGTACCACAGATCGCACGTGACGGCGCGCAGCGGGACCGGCTTCGTCGGCAACGGAACCTCCCTCCGGCCCAGCCGAAGGTGAGGGGGTCAACCGCCGCTCGGGATGACGGTGTCGGACCGGCGCGAACGCGCAGTCGAAAAATACCCCCGACCATCTCGGCCGCGACGATGACGGTCTACGAGGCCGTCGCGGCGTTCGACCAGATCTCCCCGGTCTACGACGCGACGCGCGAGCCGCTCGACGCGGCGACGCTCGACGCGATCGCCGACCGGCTGCGGGAGCGGGGCGTGCGCTCGATCCTCGAGGTCGGCGTCGGGACCGGTCGCATCGCGGGGCCGCTGTCGGAGCGTGGCTTCGACGTGACCGGCATCGACGCGTCGCGCGCGATGCTCGGCGTGGCGCGCGCGAAGGGGTTGCCCCGGCTCGTCCAGGGCGACGCGTATCGCCTCCCGTTCCCGGACCGCGCCTTCGACACGGCGATCTTCGTGCACGTGCTCCACCTGCTCGATCTCGCCCCCGCCGCTCTCGCCGAGGCCGAGCGGGTGGGGCGGCTCGGGGCGGTCGCGCTCGTGCACCCGCCCCGGACGGGCCCGCGCGAGACGGGCCCGGGGATGCCGAACGACGCCCGGCGGGTGATCTTCCGGCATCTCGCGCGCGAGGGCTACCCGATCCGCGAGGACGCGCGCTCGGGGGGCCCCCCGACCCGGGAGCGCCGTCTCCTGGAACAGATCCCGCCCAACGAACTCGTGATCGTCAGCGACCGCGAGGTCACGGAGCCGCTCGCGAAGCGGCTCGAGATGTTCGAGCGGCGCGCGAGCCGCCAGACGCTCCGGGTCCCGCCCGAGGTGATGCACCGCGCGGCCGAGGCCGCGCGCGCCGAGATCGGCGATCGGACCGTCACGTTCCGACGGGTCGAGGCGCTCGCGACGTGGCGGTCCCCGCGCACCCCGGGGGCCGCGGCCCGCGAGCCTAGGCCCCGAACCGGTGCGCCATGACGTACGGCAGGACACCGCCGGCCCGATAGTACTCGACCTCGGTCGCCGACTGGATCCGCATCGTCGTCTCGAAGCTCTGGGACCGTCCGTCGGGGCCCGTCGCGGTCACGGCGACCCGGCCCCCGGGGACAAGGGCGCCCCCGTCGGGAAGGGCGAGCTCGAACGACTCGCGCCCGGAAAGGCTCAACGAGCGAACGCCCTCTCCCGAGCGGAAGGCGAGGGGCAGCACGCCCATCTGGACGAGGTTCGACCGATGGATCCGCTCGTAGCTCTCCGCGATGACGGCCCCGACGCCGAGCAGCCGGGGGCCCTTCGCGGCCCAATCGCGCGAGCTCCCCTGACCGTAGTTGCGGCCCGCGAGGACGAGCAGCGGGGTCCCCTCGGCCCGGTAGCGCTCGCTCGCCTCGAACACCGTCGTCGCCTCGTCGCCGGGCTGGTGGATCGTGTAGCCGCCTTCCTTCGGGGTGACGAGCTGGTTCTTCAAGCGGACGTTCGCGAACGTCCCGCGGATCATCACCTCGTGGTGGCCCCGACGGGCCCCGTAGGTGTTGAACTCGGCGACCGGGACCCCGCGCTCGCGCAGGTACCGTCCGGCGGGCGAGTCCTCGGGGATCTCGCCGGCGGGCGAGATGTGATCGGTCGAGACCTGGTCGCCGAGCACGAGCAGGGCGCGGGCGCCGGTCGCGAACGTCCGCGGCGACGGGAGCCACGGCGGCGGGAGCCGCAGGTACGGGGCCTCGGCGAGGTACGTCGAGCCGCCGCTCCACGGGTACTCGAGGCCGGTGGGGGGGTCGAGCGATTCCCAGTGCGGGTCGCCCACCTCGATCGATCGGTACTTCTCCCGGAACATGCTCGCGTCGAGGCTCGCCTCGACCAGCCGTCGGATCTCCTCGCTCGACGGCCAGAGGTCCTTGAGGTAGATCGGACGACCGTCCTTCGCCGTGCCGAGCGGATCGCGGCTCAGATCGAGGTCCATGCGCCCGGCGAGCGCGTACGCCACGACGAGCATCGGCGACGCGAGGTAGTTCGCCCGAACGAGGTTGTGGATCCGCGCCTCGAAGTTGCGGTTGCCGCTGAGGACGGCGGCCACGTAGAGGTCGTCGGCCCGTACCTGGCGGTCGATCGCGGGCGGGAGTGGGCCGGAGTTGCCGATGCAGGTCGTGCAGCCATAGCCGACGAGCTCGAACCCGAGCCGGTCCAGGTACGGCATCAGGCCGGCGCGCTCGAGGTACGAGGTCACGACCTTCGAGCCCGGCGCGAGGGACGTCTTGACGTGCGGCGGCACCGTCAGCCCGAGCTCCGTCGCGCGCTTCGCGATCAGCCCCGCGCCGACCATGACCGAGGGGTTCGAGGTGTTCGTGCAGCTCGTGATGGCGGCGATGACGACCGCGCCGTCCCCCACGGACGGCTCCGACCCCCCGAGCCCGTCGCTCGCCGGACGGTCCCGCTCCCCGTCGTACGGATGGAGCGGGTCATCGGACGGGTACGGGTGCGGCGCACCGCCGTCCGTCGGCCGCGGGTGGGACTTCCGGTACGCGTCGAGCGACTTGCGGAACTCCGCCGGTACGTTCGGCAGCGCGACGCTCTCCTCGGGGTTCCGGGGGCCCGAGAGCGTCGGGACGACGCTCGCGATGTCGATGCGGAGCACGTCGTCGTAGTCGACCGACCCCGGCTCGGGGGATCCCCAGAGGCCGAGGGCCCGGGCGTACGCCTCGACCCGGGCGACGTCCGCGGGCGAGCGGCCCGTGCTGGCGAGGTAGGCGACGGTCGCGCCGTCGATGGGGAAGAACGCGGCGGTCGCGCCGTACTCGGGGCACATGTTCGACACGGTGGCGCGGTCGGGCACGGGCAGGTGCGTGACGCCCGGCCCGTAGAACTCCACGAACTTGTCGACGACCCCCTTTTCGCGCAGCCGGCGCGTGATCGTGAGCACGAGGTCGGTCGCGGTGGCCCCTTCCGGGAGCGCGCCGGTGAGCTCGACGCCCACGACGAACGGCTTCGCGAGGAAGTACGGCTCCCCGAGCATCACCGCCTCGGCCTCGATGCCGCCAACGCCCCATCCGAGGACCGAGACACCGTTGACCATCGTCGTGTGCGAATCGGTCCCGATGAGCGTGTCCGGGTACGCGACCGTCCCTCCTCCGTTCGGGCGCGCCGAGACCACCGACGAAAGGTACTCGAGATTGACCTGGTGGCAGATGCCGTTCCCGGGCGGCACGATCCGCACGCCGTGGAACGCGCCCTTCGACCACCGGAGGAAGCGGTACCGCTCGCGGTTCCGCTCGTACTCGCGATCGAGGTTCACGCCGAGCGAGCGGGGCGAGCCGAAGCTGTCGACCTGCACGGAGTGATCGATGACGAGGTCGACCGGCACGACCGGACTGATCCGCGCGGGATCGACCTTCGAGGAGGCGGCGGCGCTGCGCAGCGTGGAAAGGTCCACCACGACCGGGACGCCCGTGAAGTCCTGGAGGAGCACGCGCTCCGGGTAGAACGCGAACTCGACCTGCTCGGAGATCGGCTCCCCGTGGGCGAGCGCGACGAGCGGCTCGACCGCGCTCTTCGCGGGATCGAAGTGGCGGATCATGTTCTCGAGCAGCACCCGCACGGTGCGCGGCCGCCGGGCGAGCCGGGCGGGATCGACGCCCGGGAGCCGGTCGGGCCGGTAGACGGTGAAGGAGGCGTCGCCGAGTCGCACGCTTTCGGAAACGCCCAGGGGATCCACGGAGCCCATGGACCACTAGGGACTCCGGGGTGATATCAGCTCTCGCCGAGCGACGCCGGTTCGCCGCTCCGGTCGGGGTCGGCGACGAGGGGGAAGGACCGCCGCTCGATCAGACGGACGGTCGATCCCGCCGAAAGTCGAGGGGCCGGATCGCGCGAGCGCATCTCGAGTCGCTCGCCCTCGGGCGTCTCGAGGATCACGAGCGTCTCGCGACCCAGGGTGCCCACCGCCCGGGCGGTCGCGACGACCCCGGGCCCGTCGACCGGCCCGATCGAGAGGTCCTCCGGGTGCACGGCCCGGGCGCCCTCCGCCCCGAAGAGGACGTTGTAGCCGAGGAACCGGGCCGCGCGGGGAGTCCGCGGGTTCTCGTACACCTCGGACGGCGGGCCGAGCGCCTCGAGCCGGCCGTCGAACAGCAGACCGACCCGATCCCCGAGGAAGAGACCTTCCTCCCGATCGTGGGTCACGTGGATGGCCGCGGTCCCGCGCGCGCGCAGCGCCGCGCGGAAGATCGCGTGGAGCTCGGCCTTCAGCTCGACGTCGATCGACGCGAACGGCTCGTCGAGGAGCACGACGCGCGGACGCGCCGCGAGCGTCCGGGCGAGCGCGACGCGCTGCCGCTCTCCGCCCGAGAGCTGGTCCGGACGACGGTCCTCGAAGCCTTCGAGATGCAGCAGCCCGATCAGATCCCCGACCTCGTGATCGACCTCCGTTCGGGGCCTCCGCTGGAGCAACGGGGCGTAGGCGATGTTCTCGTAGACCGAGCGGTGCGGGAACAGGGCGGGGTCCTGGAACATGAGCCCGATGCCCCGCCGGTGCGCGGGCGTCGCGGTCACGTCGGACCCGGCGAGCCGCACCGCGCCCGCGGTCGGCGTCTCGAGCCCGGCGAGGCAGCGCAGGAGCGTCGTCTTGCCGCTGCCGTTCGGTCCGAGCAGGACGAGGAACTCGCCCGCGTCGAGCGCGAAGGAGATCGTGCGGAGCACCGGCGTGCCTTCCCACGCCGCCGAGAGGCGGTCGACCGCGAGGAGGGGGCTAGAGCTCGACACGTCGACCTCCGAGGACGACCGCGAGGAAGACGGCGAAGCTGAGGACGAGGAGAAGTCCTGCGTCCGCGTCCGCGACCGCGAACTGACGCGCCTCTTGGAGACGGTAGAGTGCGACGGGCAGCGTGGTGAACTGCGGGGTCACGAGGAAGTAAGTCGCGGTGAACTCGCCGAGCCCGAGCGCGAACGCGAAGAGGCTCGCGGTCACGAGCCCCTCGCGGACCCTCGGGAGATCCGCGTCGAGGAACGCGCCCCACGGGCTCGCCCCAAGGGTCGTCGCGGATTCGCGCGCCCCGGGCCCGAGTCCGGTGAGCGGGATCTCGAGGCTCTGGAGCGCGAACGGGATCGCGAGGATCGACTGGCTGACGATCACGAGCACCCAGATCGTCGACTCGCCGCCGAGGAGGGGCCGCCAGAACGACGCCAGCGCGAACGCGAGGACGACGGGCGAGAGCAGGAGCGGCAGGAACACGAACAGGCCGAGGCCCGACGCGCGGACCGGCCGGTGCGCGACCGCGTAGCCGGCGGGGATGCCGACCAACAGCGCGATCAGGGCGGCGACGCTCGCGAAGAAGACGGTGTTGCCGATCAGACCCCACGCCGAGATCCCGAGCCGGGCCGTCGTGGCCGGGGCGAACAGCGCCCGGTAGGCCGACCCGGCCCCCGCCCTTCCGAGGGGCGCCACGGCGCGGTACGCCACGGCCCCCAGCACGAGGGCGACCACGCCGAGGACCGCGATGGTCTCGGCGGCGAGCCCGACGGCGACGGGGTCCCGCCCGGAGAGCGATCGCAGCGCGCGGGACCGGCGCCCGGGCATCGCCCGCAGTCGGGCGAGGAGGGCGAGGTAGGCGAGCGTCGGGAGGAGGAAGAGCCCGACCATCACGAGGGCGAGGACGCCGGCGCTCGCGGGGCTGAGGAAGACCTGGTCGAGGGACCAGATCCGCGCCTCGACGGTGTAGCACCGGGGCCCGCAGAGGACGAGCGGCGGGGCGAAGGAGAGCGCGGAGAACAGGAACGTGAGGGTCGCCCCGACCGCCGCGCCGACTGCGCTCGGGCCGGCCCAGACGTCGCGATAGGCCCGAGCCGGGCTGCCCCCGAGGGTCGCGACGGTTTCCTCGAGCTCGGCCGACGTCCCTTCGCAGGCGATCGATGTGAAGAGGACGACGATCGGGACGTTGAAGACGAGGTTCGCCGCCACGATCCCGGGGAGGCCCCCGCCGAAGAACGTGACGAACGGCGCGATCGCGGAGAGCAGGCCCCCCGGCCCGAACAGGTCCAGGATGCCGAGCACGACGACGAGGCTCGGCAGCAGGAACGGAAGGAGGAGGAACGAGCGGACGACGGTGCGGCCGGGCCACGCGTATCGTCCGAAGAAGACGCCCGCGGGGTAGCCGAGCGCGACCGCGAGCGCCGCGGAGAGACCTCCCTGGACGAGCGAGTTCGAGATCGAAGCCGCGTTGAGCGGGGCACGGACGACGGCACCCAGAGCGCCCCATCCTCCCGCCGCCTCGATCGAGGTCGCGAACAGGAGCGCGGCGGGCACCAAGGCGAACGCGAGGACGAAGGCGACGACCGGTCCGGCGGCGAAGAGACCGCGCAGGGGCCGTCTCATGGCGGCAGGTACTGGTCCGCGAGTTCCTGGTACGTCGTCACCCAACCACCGATCGAGCTCGCGAGCCCGGCGGGCGTCGTCGCGTCGTTGAGCGGGACGATCGTCGCGGGATCGATCGCCGCGTCGTAGACGCTCGGCACGGGGACCGTCTGGTTCGCCGGGTACTCCCACTCGTTGGTGGGGATCTGGGACTGGACCGCGCCGCCGAGGAACCAGTTCTCGAACTCTTCGTCGAGCGTGAGGTGGCGGCTGCCGGCGACGATCCCGATGCCGTAGATCGTCCGCCAGCCGTACGCCGTACCGTTCCACCAGCTGACCGTGGAATTGTACTGGCCGGATTGGTTGTAGTACGCGGCGTATGCGGGATCGGTCGAGTAGCTGACGACCATCGCCGGGCTATCGGGCGGCGTGGTGAACTCCGAGAACGCCGTGGCCCAGTCCGGCGCGGGCTTGTAGTCGAGGTTCGGGAGCACGTCCTTCCAGAACCCGGTCCAGTTCTGGTGCAGGACGGTCTCGTAGTACTCGACCTCCCAGGCGAGGAACTCCTCGCCCGTGATGTCGACGGTCGGGTCCTCGATGAGGAGCTGCCGCGCCCAGCTCGCGTTGTCGGCGAAGTCGGGCAGGGTCGCCTGCGCGACCGCGCCGTGGGTCGCGGCCGCGAACGACAGATTGTAGTCGATGGCCAGGTAGCCGTACTCGTACGGCACGACGCCGTGATCGGGGCTCAGCTCGTCGACGAGCGAGCCCGATACGTTCGCGAGCTCGGGGGGGGCGTACGGCGTCAGGAGGTGGTACGACTCCGCCTGGGGCGCGGTGATCTCATCGAGCCCGATCACGAGGTCGGCCGCGGGGGCGTTCTGCTGGGCGAGCAGCGTGCTGACGAGCGTTCCGGGCGGGTACTCCACGTCGATCCGCACGTGGTGCGCGGCCTCGAACGGACCGAAGACCGCGTCGAACCCCGGAGTCCCCGATCCGCCGAACAGGCTCGAATAGGTGTAGACGACCAGCGTCGTCTCCCCTGAGTCCGCGGCCAGGTACTCCGCGACGCCGAAGCTCGCGATGACGACCACGAGGGCGACCGCGATGACGAGGAACGCCCGGCCGAGGCGCCCCGGTGTGCGGAGACGGCGCCGAGCGGGGGCCGGCGGCGCTTCGGCCGTCATCCTCGGTCGAGGCCGACCGAGAGCGTCGCTAGGTGCCGCATCGCGTTCCCTTCGCGGGCATTATCCCGAGCAGGTTTGTGGGGTCGACGAGGTGGTCCTCGTCCTCTCAGCCGGTTCCCAGCTCCCCCTGCGGGACGTTCCACCTCGGCCGGAGTGATAACCGTGACGGGTGACCAGAATTCGCGGGGTCGCGCTTATACGCCCCGTCTCTCTTCTTCCGCCGGCGCGATGCCATGACCACTTCGATCGAGAAGCTCCGCTTCGGTACGGAGCTCGTGAAGCGCGGGTTCGCCCGGATGCAGCAGGGCGGCGTCATCATGGACGTCACGACCGCCGACCAGGCCGCGATCGCCGAGGAGGCGGGCGCGGTCGCGGTGATGGCGCTCGAGCGCGTGCCCGCGGACATCCGGGCCGCGGGGGGCGTCGCCCGCATGGCGGACCCGCAGAAGGTCCGCGAGATCAAGGACCGGGTCTCGATCCCGGTAATGGCGAAATGCCGCATCGGCCACACGGCCGAGGCGCGGATCCTCGAGGCGCTCGCGGTCGACATGATCGACGAGTCGGAGGTCCTCACGCCGGCCGACCCGTTCGAGCACGTCGCGAAGAAGGAGTTCAAGGTCCCGTTCGTCTGCGGCGCGCGCAACCTCGGCGAGGCGCTGCGCCGGATCGAGGAGGGCGCGGCGATGATCCGCACGAAGGGCGAGGCCGGCACCGGCAACGTCGTCGAGGCGGTCCGCCACATCCGCCAGATCACCTACGACATCGCGGAGGTCTCGAAGCTCGCCAAGCGGGACCTCGGCGTCTGGGCGAAGCGCGAGCGCGTTTCCGAGGATATCCTCGGCGAGGTGCGCTCCCTGCACCGTCTCCCGGTCGTCAACTTCGCCGCCGGCGGGATCGCGACCCCGGCCGACGCCGCGCTCTGCCGGCAGCTCGGCGTGGACGGGATCTTCGTGGGCAGCGGGATCTTCAAGGCGCAGCACCCGATGAAGGTCGCGCGCGCGATCGTCGAGGCGTCGCTCCACTACGACGAGCCGGACGTGCTCGCCCGGGTCTCGAACGGGCTCGGCGACGCGATGAAGGGCGTCGACATCGGCTCGTTCCCCCCGGAGCAGCTCCTGCAGGGGCGCGAGGGCGAACCGCTCCCCGTCGCCGAGCTCCGCCGCCGCACGGCGAGCGAGGCGTAGCGGCCGCCGCGCGCTCCGCGTTCTCGCGCTCCGGCGACCGCCGAGACGGATAAAGCGCTCTGCGCGCTGGGCCGGACCCGTGCGTATCGTCCAGGTGACCCCGTTCTTCCACCCTCACGCGGGCGGGGTGGAGAGCCACGTGCGCGGACTCGCGCGCGAGTTCGCGCGGGAGGGGCACGACGTGACGGTCGTGACGTCCCGCTACCGGCGCGACCTCCCCGCCGACGAGCGGAGCGAGGGGTACCGGATCCTCCGGACCCGGACGCTCGGCGTGGCGCTCAACACGCCGATCGACACCGGCACCGAGCGGGTCCTGCGGGAGATCGACGCGGACGTCTTCCACCTCCACTACCCCCCGCCGTTGACCGCGTACTTCGGGACGCGGGCGCTCGAACGGCGCGCGGTCCCGATCTGCCTCACCTACCACTGCGACCTCTACCTCGCCGGTCTCGGCGGGCAGCTCCTCGGCGGGCTCTACCAGCGCGTGTTCCTCCCGCGGACCCTGCGGCGCGTCGAACGGATCGTGGTCCACACGCGGAGTTACGGGGTCACCTCCGCCATGCTGCGCGGGCGCGAGCTCTCCGTCATCCCGTCCGTCGTGGACGTCGAGCGGTTCCGGCCGGGCATCGATGCGAGCGCGCTCCGCGGGGACCTGCGGCTCGAGGGCAAGCGGGTCGTCGCGTTCACCGGACGGCTCGTCCCGCACAAGGGCGTCGACGTGATCTTGCAGGCGCTCACCCTCCTCCCGCCGGACGTCGTGCTGCTGGTCATCGGGGCCGGACCGCGCCTGCCCAGCCTGGTCGGGCAGGCCCGGCGGCTGCGCCTCGAGGACCGGGTGAAGTTCTGCCCCGCCGTTTCCGACGAGGACCTGCCGCGCTTCCTCGCCCTCGCCGACGTCTTCGTGTTCCCGTCGCAGAACCGTCTCGAGGGGTTCGGGCTCGGCGTCGCCGAGGCGATGGCGATCGGACTGCCGGTCGTGATCGCGGACATGCCGGGCGTCCGGGAGGTGATCGCGCCGGACCAGGAGGGCCTCTTGACCGAGCCGCTGCTCGCGAGCGATCTCGCCGAGAAGGTCGGCCGGCTGCTCGCCGATCCCGCGCTCGCGCATCAGATGGGCGCGGCGGGGCGCCGGCGGGCCGAGGAGCGCTATGCCCCGCCGATCGTCGCGGCGCAGCTGCTCAAGCTGTACGCAGACCTGCGCGCAGCTGATTTATCTGGACCTTGAGACGGGCGGCCTCCTTGGCCGCCGCCTTCTCCCAGTCGGGTCCGGACGACGCGTAGAGGATGCTGCGCGAGGCGTTGATGATGAGCGCCCGCCCGTGCGCGTCCACGCCCTCCCGGACCGCGGTCGCGAGCGATCCGCCCTGCGCCCCGATGCCGGGGACGAGGATCGGGATCCCGTTGCCGAGCGCGGTGCGCGCGTGCCGGAACGCCTCCGAGAACGTGGCGCCGATCACCGCCCCCACGTTGCCCTGCGCATGCGCGAGGCGCCGGACCTCGCCGACCACCGCGAGCCAGAGCGGCCCGCGCGGCGTGGGGATCTCCTGGAAGTCGATCGCGCCCGGGTTCGACGAGTGCGCGACGACGAAGATCCCGTGCGAGGAGTCGTCGGCGAACGGCTCCATCGTCTCCCAGCCGAGCCACGGCGTCACGGTGATCGCGTCGAACCCGAACTTGCGGAACGAGCCGTCCCGGAACATCCGCATCGTGTTCGGGATGTCGTTCGCCTTGAGGTCCAGGATCCGCAGCCGCGTCGGACCGATGCGGGCGGGCAGGGCGGCGAGCGCATCGAGCCCCGCCGTGCCGTACTGCAGGTACGCCCCGAGTTGCAGCTTGTAGGCGGCGGCGTGCGGGTACGTCGCGCGGACGATGCCGCCGAGGAACCGCTTCAGCTGGGCCGAGGGGCCGAGGCGTCGGAGCGCCTTCGGCATGAGCGTCGGATCCGGGTCGAGGCCGACGCATACGAGCGAGTCGCGCGCGCTCAGGATCTTGTCGACCTTCTGGTTGAACTTCGGCGCCAAGTCCCGCGGGGGATGGTTCCCGGGCCAAAAGGGTTGTGACGGGGCCGGCGCCAGCGCCCGGCGCCGACGCATCCGCTTTATGCGACCCCCTCGTTCCGTGCGCGACCCATCCCGTCGATGTCGGCAGAGCGCCCCCCCGCGACCATTCCCGAAGTTCGCCTCCGGGACCTCCGCCCGTCGGTGTCCCCCGTGGAGTTGGTGGGCCGCGTGGTCTCGTTCGATCGGCGCGAGGTCGTCCGCAAGTCGGACCAGAGCCGACGACCGCTCCTCTCGGGTCTCCTGAGCGATGGGACGGCGACCGTCCGCTTCACCTGGTGGGACCCGCCGCGCGAGGGGATCGAGCGGGGTACGATCCTCCGCGCGGTCGGCGTCGAGGTCCGGGAGTTCCGGGACCGGCCCGAGGTCACGTTCACGTGGCGCACTCGGGTCAGCGCCGCGGGGCCGGCGGACCTCCCGCGGGTCGACTCGGAAGAGATCCCGTTCCGCTCCGTGAGCGAGCTCGGTCCGCCCGACGAGGGGTTCCGGGTCGAGGTCCGCGTGGTCCGGATCGCCCCGCGCACGGTCACGGTCGGGGAGGAACGGCGGGTCGTCCACGATGGCCTCGTCGCCGACCGCTCCGGCGCGATCGCGCTCTCCTCGTGGAGCGATTTTGGCCTCCTTCCGGGCGAGGCGGTCCGCATTTCGGGCGGCTACGTCCGCCAGTTCCGCGGGCGCTCCCAGCTCGTCCTCGACGAGCGCGCGACGGTCGTCCGCGTCGAGGGACGGGACCTCCCGGCGCCCGAGGCACTGCTGCGGGCGCCGCCGCGTACGATCGCGGCGGTCGAGGACGCGGGAGGGGGCGAGACGGTCGCCGTCGAGGGCGTCGTCGTCGGACTGCTCCCGCCGAGCGGGCTCGTCTACCGGTGCCCCACCTGCGCGCGCACCGTGAAGAACGGGATCTGTCGGATCCACGGTCAGGTCGAGGGCCGGGCCGACCTGCGGGCCCGCATCGTACTCGACGACGGCACCGGGGCGCTGACCGTGAACGCGGGCCGGGCCGAGACCGAGCGTCTGTGGGGCGTGACGCTCGACGATGCCCGGCGTCGGCTCCGCGAGCAGCCGGATCCGAGCCTCATCGAGGAGGCTCTGCTCGAGAGCCTGCTCGGCCGTCGGCTGCGCGTGCGCGGGGTCGGGACCAAGGACGACTTCGGGGTGACGGTCGTGCCCGAGTCGATCGAGCCGGTCGAGGTCGATCTCGACGCCGCCGCGGCGGAGCTCGCCGCCCGCCTCAGCGGGGGAACCTAGTGGCGCTACGCGAGCCCGCATGGCGCGTGACCGCGCGCGAGCTCGAGACGTCGCTCGAGGAGGAGAAGGGCGTTGGCGATAGGGCCGCGTCGTACCTCCTCTCGCCGTTCGCCGCCCGCATGAACCGTGTCCTCGTCGCCGGCACGCTCTCGCCCGCCGAACCGATCGGTCGCGACGAGACGCAACCGTTCTGGCGCTCCCGCCTCACGGACCCGACCGGGGCCGTCGCGGTCACGGCCGGCAGCTTCCAGCCCCGCGCGATGGCGCAGCTCCGGTCGTCGCCGGCGCCGCGACCCGCCCTGGTCGTGGGGAAGACCCATCTCTACCGGGGGCGGGACGGCGTTGGCTACGTCTCCGTCCGCGCGGAGGGAATGCGCTTCGTCGGCGAGGCGGAGGAGCGCGCCGAGGTGGCGGAGATCGTCCGACAGAGCTTGGACCGACTCGACCTCGTCGAGCGGATCGCGCGCGAGCCGTCGGTCCCGGACGCGACCCTGGCCGCCGAGGGAATTCCCCGCACGTGGATCCGAGCTGCCCGGGAGTCGCTCCGCCGGTACCCGAACGTCGATCGGGTCGCCTTCCGGCGCGACCTGCGTCCCGCGGTCCGTCACGTGGCGGGCGACTCGGGCCCGATCGCGCCCGGACCGGCGCCGCCTCCCTCCGTCACGATCACCCGCGCCCCGCCGGCCCCTCCCGCGCCGCCGCCGCGGACCGCGGCGGAGCGCGCCGAGGAGTCCGCGTTCCTCGATCGGCTCGACGAGCTCGCGGACGCGTCGGCCGACGGCTACGCGGACCTCAAGGAGCTCGTCGCCCGACTCGCGGACGAGGGGGTCTCCGCGGAGCGGGCCGAACTCGTGCTCGGGCGCCTCGAGGAGGACGGCGTGGTCGAGGAGCCGATCGTGGGGAAACTGCGCCGGGCCTAGTCCCGCGCCGGTTCGACAGGATTTATATCGGTGCCCGGCTCGGGCCCGCGGGGGAATGAGGAACACCTGTCTCTCCGATCCGGTGACGAGACCAGCGACGAGCTGACCCCCACCTCCCATTAGATCGATCCACCATGGCCGAACGAAAGCCCTCGATCCTCCTGCCCGTCATCCTGATCGTCGTCGTCGTGGTCGGCGCCGGCGTCGGCGGCGCGTTCCTGTACGACTTCCAGCACCCGAAGCCGACCCCCGCGCCCTGGACCGTGTCGATCGGCAGCAACGTCACGGTGAACTACATCGGGTCGTTCGGGAGCGGCCCGCAGGAAGGCAAGATCTTCGACACCTCGATCTACGCGATCGCCACGAACAACGTCACCTATCCGAAGGCCCTCTCGTTCTCGTACCGCGGGAGCGAGGCAAACTACACGCCGCTCGGCGTCAGCGTGGGACCCAATGTGCCGTCCTCCGGCTACACGATCGATAACATCACGTTCGGGGGCGTCGTCACCGGCTTCTGGCAGGGCCTGCTGGGCCTCCAGGTCGGTCAGACGCGGACCGTGACGTTCGGGGCGAGCCAGGGCTACGGCGCCGCGAACCCGAGCTGCTTCGTCACGACGCCGCTCTTCTTCACGGTCCCCGTGCTCGTCGCCGTGACGCCGTCCGACTTCTCGACGCTCTATCCGGGCGTGAACGCAACCGGCGGCACCCACTTCACGGACCCGACGTACGGCTGGCCCGACATCGTCCTCGCGGTGAACTCCTCGGCCGTCGTCGTCGAGCACCTGCCGTCCGTGGGCTGGACCGTCCCGGGCGCGAGCTGGCCGATCGTCGTGACCGCGGTGAACGCAACCACGATCGGCGTCAAGAACGAGCTCGCGTTCGGCGACGTCGGCAACGTCGCCGGCACGGTGACCGGGAGCGGCGTCTGCGGCGCCACGACGTACATCGTCTCGGCGCTGAACCTTTCGGCCGGGACCTACACCCAGGACTTCAACCGCCAGGTGGTCGGCCAGAGCCTCACCTTCACGGTGACGATCGTCGCCAAGTACTCGGCGAGCTAGCCGCCAAGCGTGATCTTTCCGCGCTTCAAGAGCTCCTCGAGTTGCGCGTCGGCGGCGGACGCGAGGACCTCCTCGGCCGTGGCGGGGCGGCGGGTGTACGTCCGGAGCGTCTTGCGAGCTTCGTCACGCCGCGCACGGCTCGCGCCCAGGATCTGACGGCCCTCGCGCTCGAGCTCGGCCATCTGCCGGCTGACCGCATCGATCTGGTCCATCACGTCCGAGCGCGCCTTGCCCTTCGCGCGCAGCTCGGCCACGAGGCCGCCCGCTGTCTCGAGCCGCGCGCGCACGTCATGCATCTTGACGTCCCGGTCCGTCCGGGTCTTGGCCATCTCCGCGACAATCCGGTCGACCTCCGTGCGAGCGGCCGCGATCTTCGACTCGGCCTCCTTGCGGAGACGCTCGTGGTCGGCCACGACGCCGGCGCGCGCTTCGGCCTCCTTGAGGTCCCGCGCGCGCTGCCGCAACCGGGCGATCAGCGCGTTCTCCTCGTCGATCGTCAGCGCGTGCGTCTGCTGCCGCAGTTCGAGCTCGGTGATCTCGCGGCGGATCGCGTCCGGGCGTACCCGTTCGCCGGGCGCGAACGATAGCTTGAGCTCGCGCAACTGGACGACCGCCTCCTGCACGGCCGTGCGCGCCCGATCGCGCTCGCGGCGGAGCTCGGCGTAGCGCCGACCCAGGTCGCCGTGCTGAGCGTAGAGCGCCTCGACCTCGGCCTGGGGGGCCTGCCGCCGATCGTAGAGCGCCTTCTGCTCGGCGGAGAGCCTGCGCATGTCGGAGATCAGCTCCTGCCGCTTGCGGTGGAGCGCGTCGAGCTTGGAGTCGAGCTCGCGCAGGCGGTGTCGATCGTCTCGCTCCGCCCGTTCGTCCTCGTCGGAGAGCAGCGGCCGTGGACTCACGTCCGGGCGAGGACCCCCACCCGACAAAAACCCTTCGTCGGGCGCTAACCTCGACGTGAGCCCCGCGCCCCCCGAGCCATCCCCGACCGCCGATTTTTGCGGCGACGGCGCGGGACATTCGTCGCCCCCGACCCTCGCGGTCCAATGAAGTACTGGGCGGCGAAGAGGGCCGCCGGGACCGCGCCGTCGATGTTCACCACCGCGATCGGCGCGCACGACTGCAGCATCGCGCCGAGCGCCGCCTCGCCCCGCCCGCCGCGTCCGTATCCGACCGAGACCGGGACCCCGACGACGGGCGCCCGCACAAGGCCGGCCACCACGGTCGGGAGCGCTCCTTCCCGGCCGGCGAAGACGAGGTAGATCTCGGGCCGACGCTTCTCGAGCGTTCGGAGCGCCTTCAGGAGGCGATGGAGGCCGGCCACTCCCACATCGTACGCCCGGACGGTTCGCAGGCCGAGCTCGTCGAGGACCGCCCGCGCCTCCTCGGCCAAGAGGACGTCGCTCGTGCCCGCCGTCACGAGCGCGACCGTACCCGCGCGAAGGTCGACGCCGAGCGGTCCGGCGAGCCGCACGAGACGGCCGTGGGCCCGGTACTCGAGCCGAAGACCGTCGCGCCCGGCCGTCCGAAGCGCGCTCAGCTGCCGGGCGGACGGTCGCGAGACGAGCGCGCCCTCCCCCCGCGCCCCGAGCGCCCGGACGATCTCGAGAAGATGGTCGACGGACTTCCCTTCGGCGAGGACGACCTCGGGCACTCCGACCCGTCGGGGGCGGTCGCGATCGAGCCGCGCGATGTGTCCGACCGCTAGCTCGGCCGTTCGTCGCGCCCGGCGAGACCGCGCCATGATGGCTGCGACCCGAGCCGTGATATAGCGCGTGCCAGTGGTCGCGGTCCGCCGAGCCATGCCGGAGTTCTCGCTCACCCCCGACCAGGAGAGCCTGCGCGACCTCGCGCGGAAATTCGCCCGGACGGAGATGGCTCCGCACGCCGCGGAGTGCGACCGGACGGCCCGGTTTCCCGAGGAGATCTACCGGAAGGCGTACGACCTCGGGCTCATGAACCTAAACGTACCGACCGAGTTCGGGGGCAGCGGGCTCGGTCTGTTCGAGCAGTGTCTCATCGTCGAGGAACTGGCGTACGGGTGCGCCGGCATGACCACGTCGATCATCGCGAATTGTCTCGCGCTCGAGCCGATCTTGCTCGGGGGGTCGCCGGAGCAGCGGCGTCGATTCCTCACGCCGTTCTGCGCGAGCTACCAACTAGCGTCGTTCGCCCTCACCGAGCCGTCCGGGGGCAGCGACGCCGGGGCGATCCGCACCCGCGCCCGGCGCGACGGGGACGCATACGTGCTCGAGGGAGAGAAGTGCTTCATCACGAACGCGCCGCACGCGTCGCTCTATACGGTCTTCGCGACGGTCGACCCCGAACGCAAGCACAAGGGGATCGCCGCGTTCGTCGTCCCGCGCAGCGCGAAGGGCGTGAGCCCGGGCAAGGACGAGGAGAAGATGGGCCACCGCGCGTCGTCCACCGGGACGGTGCGCTTCGAAGGCGTGCGAGTACCGGCCGAGGACCGGCTGGGCGAGGAGGGCGACGGCTTTTCGATCGCGATGCGGACGCTCGACCAGACGCGCACGCCGATCGGCGCGCTCGCGACCGGCATCGCGCAGGCCGCGCTCGATCTCGCGGCGGCGTACTCGCTGAAGCGGGAGACCTTCGGCAAGCCGATCAGCGAGCACCAGGCGATCCAGATCAAGCTCGCGAACATGGCCCAGGCCGTCCACGCCGCGCGCCTCCTCACCTGGCACGCCGCCTGGACGATCGACCACGGCGGGAAGGGCACGCTCGAGTCCTCGATCGCGAAGTGCTTCGCGTCCGACGCCGCGCTCGATGTCGCCGACGAGGCGATCCAGACGTTCGGCGGGTACGGCTACATGAAGGAGTACCCGGTCGAGAAGCTCCTGCGCGACGCGAAGCTCACGCAGATCTACGAGGGCGCGAACGAGATCCAGCGGACCGTCATCGCACGCGAGCTCCTGCGGGCGTACCAGTAGCCGGGACCGGCCGTGGAGATCGTCGTCTGCGTCAAGCCGGTCCCCGAGGCGGAGACCCGGCTCCGCGTCGCGGCCGACGGCGCGCGTCTCGACGCGGAGGGCGTGAAGTTCGTCCTGGCCGGGTACGACGAGTCCGCGGTCGAGCAGGCCCTGTTGCTCAAGGAGGCGGTCGCCGGCTCGACTGTCCACGCGATCGCGCTCGGCCCGGCGCCGCGCACCGAAGAGGTACTGCGGGCCGCGGTCGCGCTCGGCTGCGACAAGGCGTCCTGGATCGAAGTGCCCTCGGGCGGCTCCGACGATCCGCTCGACGCCGCGCGGATCTTGGCGGCGGCGATCCGGGGACTGCCCCACGACCTCGTGCTCTGCGGCAAGCAGGCGGGCGACGACGAGTCCGGTCTGGTCGCCGGGGCGCTCGCCGAGGCGCTCGGCGTGCCGGGATTCGGCTACGTCGTCGACCTGCGCTGGGATGCGGCGCGTTCCCGGTTCACGTTCCATCGGGCCGTCGAGTCGGGGCAGGAGTCCTGGGAGTGCCCGGGACCGATCGTGATCGGCCTCCAGCAGGCCTGGAACGACCCGCGGACCGCGAAGCTACCGGCGATCCTCAAGTCGCGCAAGGCGACGATCACGAAGATCGCCGCGTCCGGCGCCGCTGCGTCGGTCGCGACGCCCGAGAAGTTCGAACTGCCCGCCCCGCGGACCGGGGCGAAGATGATCGAATACCGAACCCCCCAGGAGGCCGCCGAGAAGCTCGTGCGGATCCTGCGGGAGGACGCGAAGGTGTTCCCGTGAGCCGACGGACGCTGGTCGTCGGCGAGGTGCGTCAGGGGCACCTCGCGGACGTGAGCCTCGAAGCCGCGGGGCGCGCGATCGAGCTCACCGAGCCGACCGCGGTCGTCGGTTTCGTCGCCGGGAGCGGCGCGGAGGCCGCGGCCGGCGAGTTCGCACGCGTCGGGATCGCCGACGTCCGCTGGACCGACGCGGGTTCGGGGTCGGACGCGAGCGCGGGTCGGATCGCCCCAACCGTCGCCGCCCTGGCTCGGGAGATCGAGGCGGATCTCGTGATCGTCGGGGGCACGACGTTCGGTCGCGACCTCGCGGGCGCGCTCGCGATCCGATGGGACGCCGTGTCCGCGACCGGCGTGACCGACGTGCGACGCGAAGCGGGCGCGATCCATGTCCGGCGCCCGGTCTTCGGCGGCCGTGCGACGGAGACCCGTCGGCTCGCCGGGCCGCGCGTCGTCCTGGCGCTGCGCCCGCACGCCTTCGCGGTCCCGAGCGTTACACCCACGACGGTTCGGACATCCGGCTTCGCGTTCGTCGAGCCGGCCCCGTCGTGGCGCGAGGCGAAGCTGCTCGCCCTCGAGCCGGCCGCTGCCGGGGGCGGTCCGGCGCTCGCGGACGCCTCGATCGTGGTCTCGGGCGGGCGGGGGGTCCGCGCCCCGGAGAACTTCCGGCTCGTCGAGGAGCTCGCCGCGTCGCTCGGAGCCGCCGTCGGCGCGTCGCGCGCGGTGACCGACGCGGGCTGGCGGCCGGGCACCTTCCAGGTGGGGCAGACGGGCAAGGCCGTCTCCCCGCAGCTCTACATCGCGGTCGGCATCTCGGGCGCGATCCAGCACCTGGTCGGGATGGTGAGCTCGCGCGTCATCGTCGCGATCAACTCCGACCCCAGCGCGCCGATCTTTCGGGTGGCTGACTACGGGATCGTCGGGGACCTGTTCCAGATCGTGCCCGCGCTGACCGCGGAGATCCGTCGGGTGCGGGGCCCGTAGGCCCGGGCTACGTGCTGCGGTAGAGCTCGATCCCGTCCCGGATGAGGCGGGTCATCGAGACCCCGGCCGCCTTGCGCGCCTCGGCCGCGAGCCGGCGGACCGGCTTCTTCGGCGCGCCGGTCTCGGTCATCATCGCGTGGAAGAGCTCGGTGACGAACTTCGGGTACGCGGCGTAGAAGCGCGGATTCCACTTCACCTCGTCCATCTTCGCGAAGTCCCGGAAGTCCCCGATCACCCCGGTCGCCGCGAGCCGCCGGTCGTATTCGGCGAGCCGCGCGGCGCTCGCGTCCCCGCTCGTCTTCGCCGCGAGCGCGGTCTCGGCCGCCGCGAGGCCGGTCCGCACGGCGTAGTTCATCCCCTGGATGACGAGCCCGTTCGAGAAGACGAATCCGGCGGCGTCCCCCGCGATCATCCAGCCGTCGCCGTGGAACGCCGCCGGACGGCTGGCCCATCCCGAGCTGATCAGCTTCGCGCCGTATTCGACGAGCTCGGCCCCCTTGAGCCGGCTCGCGATCGTCGGATGCAGCTTGAACTGCTCGATGAGGTCGGTCGTGTAGACTCCCCGGTCGTAGAGCGAGGCGACGTTGACGATGAGGCCGAGGGAGAGCGTGTCGCGGTTGGTGTACAGGAAACCGCCGCCGAGCACGCCCTCGGGAAAGATCCCCGTCACCCATTCTTCGGCGTGCCCCTCGCCCGGCCCGACCTGGAACCGTTCCTCGATCACCGAGGGATCGAGCCGGTAGACCTCCTTCAGGCCCAGCTCCGTCGCTTCGGGTGCGAGGTGGGCGTTCGGTCGGATCGGTGTGCCCAGGGACAGCCGCGAGTTCGCGCCGTCGGCGACGATCGTCACCGGCGCGGACATGACCTCGCCGCCCTGGACGACGCCGTGGACCTTCCGCCCCTCCCAATGGAGGCGTTCCACCGGCACGGAGCTCACGACCGTCGCGCCGGCGGCCTCGGCCTGCTGCGCGAGCCACGCGTCGGTCCGAGCGCGCAGCACCGAGTGCGCGACGTACGGCTCCTTCCGCCAGTCGCCGTCCTCGAAATCGACGGAGAGCGACCGTTCCGCGCTCAGGAAGCCGAAGCGCTTGCGGACGATGTGGCGTTCGACCGGCATCTCGTGCCACCAGTTCGGGAGGATCGCGTCGAGATCGTGGCCCCACAGGATCCCGCCCGAGAGGTTCTTCGCGCCCAGCTCGCTGCCTCGCTCGAGCAACAGCACGTTCGCGCCTCCCTGCGCGAGTCGGATCGCCGCGGCCGAGCCCGCCATCCCGGCCCCCACGACGATGACGTCGAAATCGTCGCCCATCGCCGACTGGCCGCGAGGCGGAGACGGGCATTTAACCCCGAGCCCGGCGCCCCGGACGTCGCGGCCGTTGAGCGGCGCGCCCCCGTTCCACGGACCCGCGCCTTATATGGCCGGGTCGGTCCCCGCCTCCGATGGGCGTCACCGACTGCCACGTCCACATCAACCCGCTGTGGGAGATGCGGCCGGACGCGGTGCGCCTGCTCGGCCGCGTGGATCCCGCCGCGGCCCGCTTCGTGAAGGAGCCCCGCGCGTTCCTCGAGTACCTCGACGCGTCGGGCGTCGAGCGCGCGGTCCTGATCAACTACGTCGCGCCCGAGGTGATCGGGTACACGGAGGCCGCCAACACCTTCGTGAGCGAGTACGCCGCGACCGATCCGGACCGCCTGATCGCCGTGGGAGGGATCCGTCCCGACCATCCCGATCCCGAGGCCGAGGTCGCGCGGCTCACGGACGAGCTCGGCATCCGGGCGCTGAAGCTCCACCCGCCGCACCAATTGTTCCGGCCGAACGCGTATGCGGACGGTACCCTTCCCCGCTTGCGCGAGCTGTACGCGGCGTGCGAACGGCGCCACGTGCCGATCATCGTCCACACCGGTACGTCGATCTTCCCGCGGGCCCGGAACAAGTTCTCGGACCCGCTCTTCGTGGAGGACGTCGCGCTCGATTTCCCCGACCTCACGATCGTCCTCGCCCACGGAGGCCGGCCGATCTGGATGTCGACCGCGGTCTTCCTCGCGCGCCGGTTCCCGAACGTCTGGCTCGAGGTCTCGGGAATCCCGCCGGCGCGCCTGCTCGAGTACTTCCCGCAGCTCGCGCGGCTCGGGGAGAAGACCCTCTTCGGGACCGACTGGCCCGGCCCCGGGGTGAGCGACATCCGGCGCAACCTCGCCGAGTTCCGGGCGCTGCCCCTGCCGCCCGAAGTCCAGCGTCAGATCCTCGAGGAGAATCCCCGGCGCGTCTTCCCGCCGCGCGCGGGCCCTTCTTGAAATAGTGGCGCCGGCTCGTCAGAGCGTGCCCGATCCGCCCGCCCCCAGCGAGACGCCGGAGTCCCCGCCCGCGGAGCCCGAGAGCCCGCCCGTGGTCGAGGTCGTCGAGGGAGGCGAAGAGGTCGGACGGCTCCCGCTGCCGCGCCGCAACCGCGGCGAGGTGTTCGGGATCGCGAGTCAGCTGCTCGGCGCCGCGCGCATCCGGGTCATGTGCGAGGACAACGTCTCGCGCATGGGCCGGATCACGGGCAAGATGAAGAAGAAAATGTGGAT
Organism: Thermoplasmata archaeon; assembly: GCA_030039865.1. Lineage (GTDB taxonomy): Archaea > Thermoplasmatota > Thermoplasmata > Lutacidiplasmatales > UBA184 > Lutacidiplasma. The sequence goes on along the minus strand of JASHUS010000127.1, from coordinate 9,817 downwards.
CCGGGAGGGCGATCTCCTGATCGTCCGTCCGTGGGGGTTCCAGGAGGGGAAGGCCGACATCCTCTTCCGGTACAGCCGGACCCAGTCGCAGTACCTCTCGCGGCGCAACCTCCTCCCCACGTCGATGAACCTCTTCGCGACGCCCGACGCGGCGCCAACCGGTGCGCCCGCGTCGTAGTCCGGACCGACGATGTGGGCCGGGGTCCGCCGACCGCTCTCCTCGGAGGAGATGGCGGTCGTCGAGCAGAACGCGGTCGCCCTCGGCGTGACGATCGACACCCTGATGGAGAACGCGGGTCGCGTCGTCGCCGAGGAGGCCGCGCGGCACTTGCCCGCGCCGCCCGCCCGCGTCGCGGTCGTCGCGAGCACGGGCAACAACGGCGGCGACGGGACGTGCGCCGCGTTCTACCTCCACCAGTGGGGCTACTCCCCCGAGGTCTGGATCGTCCGACCGCCGAGCGAGATCCGGTCCCGTTCGGCCCGACGCTGCTTCGAGCGCGTCGAGCACCACCTGCCGATCCATATCCGGATCCCCCGGGCCGAGGAGCTCGCCACGATGCCGCTCGTCCTCGATGCCCTCCTCGGGACCGGTCAGTCCGACCGCCTCCGCGCCCCGATCCGGGAGGCCGTCGGCGCGATCCGAGCCAGCCGCGCGCCGGTCCTCTCGATCGACCTTCCGACCGGGGTCCTCGACCCCGACGGCCTCCGCCCGGCCTGGACCGTCACCCTGACGACCGTCAAGTCCGAGATGGAAGGGCGACCGGCAGGCGAGGTCGCCGTCCGCGACATCGGCATGCCGCCCGCGGCGTGGCAGAGCACCGGCCCCGGCGAGTTCCTCTTCTTCCACCCCCCCGACGGTCGCCACGACCGGGGGCGGAGCGGCCGCGTCGTGATCGTGGGCGGCGGGCCTTACGCCGGGGCCCCGGGGCTCGCCGGTCTCGCGGCCCTGCGCTCGGGCGCGGAGCGCGCGACGATCCTCGCGCCGGCGGGCGCGGCGGAGCGCGTTCAGTCGTTCAGCCCGAACCTTGTCGTCCGCGCGGTGGGACCGGACCGCTTCCGGCCGACCGACCTCCCTGAGATCCTCGAGTTCCTCCGCGCGGCCCCTCCCCGCGCGGTCGTGATGGGGATGGGGGCGGGCGCGCACCCCGAGACGGTCGAATTGATGCATCGCCTGATCCGGGAACTCGCGCCCCGGCTGCCGCTCGTGGTCGACGCGGACGCGCTCCACGCGCTGCCGTCCCCCGGCGAGCTCGCCGGCGTCGAGGGAGCGGCCCGGATCGTCGCCACGCCGAACGCGGGCGAGTTCTCCCGGATCCTCCTCGGCCGGGAGCCGACAGGGCCGGACGACCGAGCCCACGAGGTCGCGCGGATCGCCGGGGAGCGGGGCCTGACGCTGCTGGTGAAGGGAGAGCCGGACGAGATCTCGGACGGTACCACCAGCTTCGAGAACGCCCACCACCACCCCGCCATGACGGTCGGAGGCGTGGGCGACGTGCTCGGCGGAGTGGTCGGCAGCCTGCTCGCGCAGGGACTCTCGCCGCTGCACGCGGCGCGGCTCGCGACCTTCTGGACCGGGTCGGCGGGCCTGCGCGCGGCGACCTCGCGCAGCTACGGCCTCGTCGCGACCGACGTCATCGACGAGCTTCCCCACGCGCTCGTCGGCGGATTGGAGCGAGTGCAGCGCTCGAGCTGAGCGCGCGCCCGCTCGCCCCGGGCCTTAGGCGTATCGCACGCGGCCCCGGATCGCCTTCGCCCGGGCCCGCACGTCCTTTTCGCCGGCCGGGTTCCCCTCCGCGTAGCCTAGATGGAACGCCCGCACGAGGCCATCGGCCCGAGCGTGGAGGGCCTTCAGGTCTTCCTCGACCAGATGGAGATCGATGCCGAGCTCCTCGATCCCGGGGCTGCGCGAGCCCATCGAAAGATCGAGGAAGGCCGGCGGTCCCGCGGGACCGTCGGGGAAGAGGACGTTCGAGCTCGTGAGATCGCCGTGGGCGATCCGGCCGGCGTGCAGTCGCCCGAGCGCCCGACCGAACGAGCGCACGGCCCCCGTGAGAACGTCCGGGGGGATCTGGGGGTCCTCGAGAAGCTCGCGCAGCGTCGGCCCGGGGAGCTCCTCGAGGATGAGCCGGTGGCGCGTGAGATCGATGTCGTAGAGGATCGGCGTGCGCACGCCCAGGCGGCGGGCGTCGACGAGGAGGCGGGCCTCGGTCCGCGTTCGCTCCCGACGCAGGCGCTCGTCGAGCGCCTTCGGCCGGTAGCTCTTCGCGTCGCGCTCCTTCAGGAGCGCGGGGAACCCCCACCAGTCGACCTTGCGCAGGGCCGCTTCCGCGCCGCGCGAGACGGTCGGTCCCGTCGGCTCGTCCTCGGCCATGGAACGAAGTGCCCCGGGGTCGACCGTGGCGCCCCCGCTATTTGAGCGTGCGCGGCCGGCGAGTCGGGCGGGATTAAATGGACGGGCGCGACTCCCTCGGTTGGTGCGTGCCGTGCCCGAAGGGGAGAAGGTCAGTCGCAAGCGCGAGGACGACGGAGTCGAGCTGCTCGTCCTGAAGAACCCGCCGGTGAACGCTCTCGCGACCGCGGTGCTGTCGGAGCTCGACCAGCACGTGCGCGCGATCGAGGCCGACCCGGCGGTCCGCGCGGTCATCCTGACGGGCGATGGGCAGTACTTCAGCGCCGGCGCGGACCTGAAGGAGATGGCGACGCTCGATCTCGCGAGCGCTCCGGCGATCGTGCAACGCGGCCACGAGCTCTTCTCGCGGATCGCCGGGCTCCGCGTCCCCGTCGTCGCCTCGATCAACGGCCTCGCGCTGGGCGGGGGCCTCGAGCTGGCGCTCGCCTGCGATCTCCGGATCGCGGGGGAGAGCGCGAAGCTCGGCGCGCCCGAGGTGAACTACGGGCTGATGCCCGCGTACGGCGGGACCCAGCGGCTGCCCCGTCTCGTCGGCGTCGCGAAGGCGAAGGAGCTCATCTTCACCGGCGCGATGATCAACGCGGCCGAGGCGCTCAAGATCGGTCTCGTCAACCGGACGGTCCCCGCCGGGCAGGAGCTCCGCGCGGCCCGCGACCTCGCGCACACGATCGCCCAGCGGGCCCCGCGGGCCGTCCAGGCGGCCAAGCGCGCGATGAACGAGGGCCTCGCGGGACCGATCGGGCCCGGGCTCGAGATCGAGGCGAAGCTGTTCGCCGAGCAGGTGCTGACGAGCCAGGACCTCGGCGAGGGGATCCTCGCGTTCGTGGAGCACCGCCCGCCGAAGTTCAAGGGAGAGTGAGCATGCCGATCGAATTCTCCCTCACGGCGGACCAGGAGGCGTTCCGCGACGCTGCGCGCACTTTCCTCGCGAAGGAGGTCGCTCCGATCGTGCCCGAGATGGACGAGAAGGAGGAGTTCCCGCGGGCGAGCGTGAAGCGGATGCAGGAGGAGGGATACTTCGGGATCCCGGTGCCCGAGGAGTACGGAGGGCTCGGCCTCGGCAAGGTCGGCTACTGCCTCTTCCTCGAGGAGCTCGGCCGCGTCGACGCCTCCCACGGGACGATCGTCGGCGCGCACACTTCGCTCGGCACCACGCCGCTCCTCAGCTACGGGACCGAGGACCAGAAGAAGCGCTGGCTCGCCCCGTCGGCCCGCGGGGAGAAGCTCCTCGCCTTCAGCCTGACCGAGCCCGGATCGGGCAGCGACTCGGGCGCGGTCCACACGGTCGCCGAGAAGTCCGGCGACGGCTGGACGATCACGGGCAACAAGATCTACGTCTCCAACGGGCGCGAGGCGGACACGGTCGTCCTGATGGCCGCGAACGACGTCAAGCTCGGGCCCAACGGCGGCGTTACGGCGTTCCTCGTCGACACGAACCAGCAAGGGTTCGCGGTGGGACGCTGTGAGAAGAAGATGGGCCTGCACGGCACCTCGACCGCCGAGTTGATCCTCGACCACGTCGAGGTCGGACCGGACCGGGTCCTCGGCGAGGTCGGGAAGGGCTTCCACGTCGCGATGACCGCGCTCGATGTCGGGCGGGTGTCGCTCGGCGCCGCGTCGCTCGGCGGGATGCAGGCTGCGACCGAGCAGGCGCTCGAGTTCTCGAAGAACCGGACCCAGTTCGGCCTTCCGATCAGCGAGTACGAGGCGATCCAGTTCAAGCTCGCGGACATGGCGATGAAGATCTCCGCGCTCCGCTACCTCGTCTACCACGCCGCGGCGCACCAGGACCGGATGGGGGCGGACCCGAAGGGCTGGAGCCGGCTCGAGCGGGTCGAGAAGACCCGCGAGGCGGCGACCGTGAAATGCCTCGGGTCCGAGTGGGCCAGCGAGGTGATCGACGAGGCGCTCCAGATCCACGGGGGGCTCGGCTACATCCGCGGCACGCCGATCGAGCGCGCGTACCGGGACGCGCGGATCAGCGAGATCTTCGAAGGAACGAACGAGATCCAGCGGCTCGTCGTCGCGCGCGACCTACTGAGCCGCGGGCTGTAGTCCGGCGACCGACTCGTCCCGCAGCACGCGGCGCAGCACCTTCTGCACCCCGCTGCGCGGGAGCGAGTCCCGGAACTCGATCGACCGCGGCGCCTTGTAGTGCGCGATCCGCTCGCGGACGAAGGCGATCAGCTCCTCCGCGGTCACGTTCGCGCCGGGCTTGCGGACGACGAACGCCTTCACGACCTCCCCGTGCGCGGCGTCGGGGACGCCGATCACCGCGGCGTCGGCGACCGCGGGATGCTGGAAGAGGACCTCCTCGACCTCGCGCGGGTAGAGCTTCATCCCGCCGACGTTGATGAGGTCCTTCTTCCGATCGACGATGTAGGCGTAGCCGTCGGCGTCGATCCGCGCGATGTCGCCCGTGCGCAGCCAGCCATCCTTCAGGACGGCCGCCGTCTCCTCCGGGCGGTGGTAGTAGCCGAGCATGACCTGCGGGCCCCGGACCTCGAGCTCGCCGACCTCGCCCGTTCCGAGCACGGCGTAGGGCGGGTCGAGCCCGACGACCCGCTGGTCGGTGTCGGGCACGGGTAAGCCGATCGAGCCCTCCCGGCGTTCGCCTTCGAGAGGGTTCACGTGCGTGATCGGGGAGGCCTCCGAGAGGCCGTACCCTTCGACGAGCGCCGCGCCGGTGAGCTCGTGGAAGCGGCGCGCGACCTCGAGCGGCAGCGGCGCCGAGCCGCTGACGCAGTACTTGATCGAGTGGAGCCGGTACTTCGCGAGGTCCGGGCGCTGGTTGAACGCCTGGTAGAGCGCCGGCACGCCGGGGAACTGGGTCGGGCGATAGCGGTCGATGAGCTTGAGCAGCTCGGGGATGTCGGGCTTGGTCTGCAGGACGACCGTCCCGCCCTCGGCGAGCGACATGAGGAGCGCGACCGTGAGGCCGTAGATGTGGAAGAACGGGATCGCCGCCATCGTCACTTCCTCGCCCGGCCGGCGGGTGATGTTCCAGACGTTGCCCTGGACGACGTTGGCGACCAGGTTACGGTGGCTGAGGACGGCCGCCTTGGGCACGCCGGTCGTGCCACCCGTGTATTGGAAGACGGCGGGCGTCGTGGCCGGGTCGCCCTTCCACATCGGGACGGATCCCCGCGTACGGACGGCCCGCGCCCAGGACCGGATGGGGGGGCCCTTCGGGAGCTCCGTCGACAGGTGCTGACGACGCATCACGCTGTTGACGAACGGCCGGAGGTACCAGGGATACACGCTCCGCAGCGCCGCGACGTACACGTGCGGCACCGTGACGTCCGGCGCGACCTTCGATAGATTCGGGAAGAGGAACTCGAGGGTCACGAGCGTCTTCGGCTGGGAATCGAGCAGGAGCCGGCTCAGGTCCTGCCCGAGATAGAGGGGGCTGACCTGGACGACGGTGGCGCCGAGTCGCAGGGCCGCGAAGAACGAGATCGGATACACCGGGCAGTTGGGCAGGTAGAGCGCGACGCGGTCGCCGGGTCCCACCCCGTCCTTCCGGAAGGCGGCGGCGAGGTTCTCGCTCTCCCGCCAGAAGCGCTCGTACGTCCATCGGGCGCCGTAGTAGACCAGCGCGGTCCGCCGGGGCCATCGGTGGACGGCCGACTCGATGAACTCGGTGAGCAACTGGTTCGGGATCTCGACGTGGGGGGGGACCGCCCGCGGGTAACGCTGGAGCCAGACGGGGGGCGCGCTGGGTGCCGCTGCGTCCGCCATGCGAAGTCAGGCCGACGCCGGGGGCTCGGCGTCGCGCACGAACTGGACTCCGGGTTTATAGCTCGGCTCGAAGCGGACCCGGTCGCCGATCTTGAGTTCGCTCGGGTCGCGGACCCCGCTCATCCACCCCGTGATCCGCCCCCCGCCGTCGAGCTCGACCACGACGTAGGCGTACGGCGCCTCGTTCAGGAACTCGTCGCCCGGGACGTGAAGGATCGTGAAAGCGCTGACCTTCCCGCGGGGGGCGAGCTCCGTCTCCTCGAGCCCGATGTGGCCGCAGCGCGCGCACGCGAGCCCCCAAGTCGCCGTGACTAGACCGCAGTGGGGGCAACGGAACCCACGGAGCTTCCCGCTTTCGGAGTAAGCCCGGACGAAGTCCTCGATCGCGTGCGGCGCGCGCGGGAGATGATCGTCGTTCGTCGCCACGCGCCCTCGCTACCGCCGGGAGAAGATGTGGACCGAACACGATCCGCCGGTCGCTCCGACGTTGTGGGCGAGCGCGGTCCCGGTCTTCGGTACCTCGCGGCCCTTCGCGAGGCCGTTGAACTGCTCGAAGATCTCCACGACCTGGCTCGCGCCGGTCGCGCTGACCGGGTGGCCCTTCGCCTTCAGGCCGCCGGACGGGTTCACGGGGAGCTTCCCGTCGCGGGCGGTCACGCCGTCCGCGCTCTCCTTCGCCCCCGTCCCCTTGGGAAAGAACCCGAGATCCTCGAGCGCCATGACCTCGGCGATCGTGAAGCAGTCATGCACCTCGAGGAAATCGATGTCCTTCGGCTCCATCTTCGCCTGGCGGAACGCCGCGCTCGCCGCCGTGCGCGTCGCGGGCAGGCCGAGGAGGTCGGGCCGGTCCTGCATGTCGGTCACCGATCCCGAGCGCGCGGAGGCCCGGACGACGAGCGGCTCGGTCGCGGGCGACTTCACGAACTCCTTCGCGGCGACGACGAGCGCCGCCGCGCCGTCCGAGAACGGGCAGCAGTCGTAGAGGCGGAGCGGCGTCGCGATCATCGGCGACGCAAGGTACGTCGCGAGGGAGATCTCCTTCTGGAAGTGGGCGTGGGGATTCCGGGCGGCGTTGGCGTGGTTCTTCACCGCGATCGCGCCGAACATCTCGTCCTTCGTCGGGAACGCCTGGCGGTAGGCGCTCGCGAGCGTCGCGTAGAGGCCGGGGAAGGTGGCCCCGTTCTTCGTCTCGAACGCGTAGTCCGCGGCGATCGCGAAGTAGCTCGTGGAGGTGAGCGTATCGAGGTGGGAGAGCTTCTCCGCCCCGACGACGAGCGCCGCGTTCGCGAACCCGCCGGCGACGTGGACGATCGCCTCGTGGAGACCGGCGCTCGACGAGGAGCACGCCGACTCGAGCGTGACGGAGGGGGTGTCCGGGATCCCGAGGCCGTTGTTGATGAGCGGGCCGACGTGCGCCTGGTGCTCCGCGATCCCGAAGCAGTTGGAGACGAACGTGTAGCCGATGTCCTGCGGGGTGAGGCCGGACTGGCGGATCGCTTCCAGGGCGACGCGCGTCGCGGCCTCGCGGCCGGTCTCCTGCATCTTGCCGAAGCGGTTCGACGCCGCTCCGACCACCCAGGTCTCCCGCATGCTCCGGACCGCCGTACTAGGTCGGCGGGACCCTTAACCTATCGGGCGTCGGCGGGTCACGAGGGGGCCGCGCCCGGCAGTTTCAGCAGGGCCCGGAGCTTCTCGAACGTCACTTCGGCCGCCGCCGGGTCGCGGGTCTTGAACAGGAGGCGGCCGTTGCGGCTGATCGTCGCCTCGGGCGTGGTGCCGACGAGCAGCATCACCCGGGCGTCGACGACGGCGATCCCGACGCGTTCGAGCGTGCGTCGCACCGCGGCGAGGTCGAGCGGGATCGGTGGGTCCGGGATCGCCTCGTACGCGCCGCTGTTCGAGCACAGACGCAGCTTGCGGTACATCGGGCCGACCGACCGGTGGGAAGGTAGGCGCGGCCCGCGCGAAAAGCTCGCGGGGAGGTTCGCCTAGGCCCCCGGGACGGCCGCGCCGCACTTGGGGCAGAACTTCGAGCCCGCCGGGATCGCCGTACCGCAGTACGCGCAGGTCACGCCGCCCGCGCCGGCCATCGGCGTCATCGAGGGTGGGGGCGGGGGAGGCATGCCGGGTCCCGGCGCGCCCATCCCGGGCTGGCCGTACGGTTGACCGTAGGGCTGTCCGGGAGCCGGGGCGGTCGGCTTCCACACGACCGCGAGGATCCCGCCGATCAGGGCCAGGATCGATCCGATGTAGAATCCGCCGCCGCCGAGGAAGCTGATCAGCGCGAGGAGGATGATCACGATCCCCCACGTGTGCGCGCTCGTGGGTTGGCTCTTGATCCGCAGGGCGCCGAAGATGATCAAGAGGGCGAATACGACCCCGATCCCCGCCAGCGCGATGATGATCGCGCCGAACGCGCCCAAGCCGAACGACGCGAGCGCGGTCCCGAGGACCGCGAACGCGATCAGCACGACGATCGCGTCGATCAAGATCAGAATCCCGCCGATCAGAGAGAGTATGTGCGCGCCCCGCGGATAGTCGACCGGGCCCCCTCGAGATTGCATGCGAAAATCGACGCCGGATGGAGTATATCAATCCGCAGGCCGCAGTTCCAACGACCGAGTATCGATGACCCGTGGCCTCCGAGGGGCCCTCGGCGTTCGGCCCCTAGAGGATCGTTGCCTTGCGGATGCAGTCGTCGACAATCTGGTCGACGTCGACCCGTTCCTCCTCGCGGAGGATCTGGATCAAGTTCGAACGCGTCGCGGGCTTGTCGGGGACCGCCTGACAGCAGACGCCCGGACGCGTCGAGATCGCGTACGTGCCGATCGACTTCGCGACCGCTTCGATCTCCTGCTTGTCGAAGCCGATCAGCGGACGGACCACGGGCAAGCGGACGGCGATGGTCGCACTTCGCATGTTGGAGAGGGTCTGCGACGCCACCTGGCCCAGCGCTTCGCCCGTCGCGAGAAAGCTCGCCCCTTCGCGCTCGGCGATGCGTTCGGCCGACCGCCACATGAAGCGGCGGCAGAGGACGCACCCGACGTGGCGATCGGTGTTACGCATCAGCGTAACCTGGGTCGTGCCGTGGGGAACCAGGTAGACGGGGATCGGCTGGTGGTATCGCTCCCGCAGGAGCGTCAGGTGGTCCGCCACCTTCTCGAGCGGCGAGTCATCGGTGAACGGGCGATTGTCCATGTGGACGCCGATCATCTCGTGCCCCTGGCGGAGGAGATAGTGGAGTGCGACGGGCGAGTCGATCCCGCCGCTCATGAGCATCACCCCGCGCGCCATCGGTTCCGGGAGCCAAGCCCGTGTATTTAGTGGGTACGAAGCACCGCCCTCGGGGACCCGGGACCCCGTCCCCGGGGAGCTTGACACCCCCCGCGCGTCGAGTCGTCGGGTAGGTCTTAATTCATGGCTCGGGTCGGCCCCCCGATGAATGGGTCGGAGACGGCTCCTTTCGAGATGTCGACGCGGGACGAGGGTCAGGGCCCGGTCGTGCTGTTGCTCCACGGGATCGGCGCGAACCATACGGTCTGGAACGGACTCGTGCCGGTGCTCGCGACGAGCTTTCGGATACTGGCTCCGGACCTCCGTGGACACGGCCGGACCCCGGCGCCGGCGGGATCGACGCTGACGTTTGACGAGCTCGAGGCGGATGTT
>JASHUS010000013.1 GCA_030039865.1 Thermoplasmata archaeon | reverse complement strand
AGACCGTGGGCGGGGAGCTCCTCGCCGGGAAGAACTAGTACGCGCTCGCCGGACGGGGGCGAGGATCCTTCCTCGCGACCCCGCCGTCGGTGGGCGGGACGATGACCTCGGGACATTTTTGGTGCTGCACCGGGGCGCGCGACGGGGGTGGCCTATTTAACCAAAGCGGTCTCGGCGGACCCCTTCGTGCGCGCGCTGAGCTTCTCGTAGAGCTCCGTCTGGATGCCGGCGGGGATCTCGACGATCCCGCTCCACGATCCGTCGGAGAGCCACTGCTCCTCGAGGATCTTGCCGAGCCCCTTCACCTCCCCGATCACGCGGGGATAGTGCTGGCCGGGCAGCTTGACCCGGACCTTGACGACGTCGAGACGGATCGGGATCAGCGGCCGCAGCTTTGCGAGGACCTCCTGGACCTGCGCGTCGACCGGCTTGAACGGGTCGATATGGACCTTCGCCTCCGCCATCGCCGACTCGATGCGGGCGGGCGGGTGCGGCGCTCCCGTCTGGGGGTTCATCGCGTTCCGGGCGATCATCGCGACGATCTGCCGGCGCTTCGCCTCCTGGAGGGTGTGGCGCTGCTCGGTCGTGACCTGGACCTCGCCCTTCAGGATGATCTGGCGCGCGATCTCGACGAGGTCGCGGGTGTGGAAGATCCGCTCGAGGTGCTCTTCCGAGATCTTGTCGCCCTTCTTGGCGTCCTTGAAGACCTGGTCGAGGGCGAGCTTGTCCGAAAGGTCGACCGCTTTGCCGTCCTTCAGGTCCTGGACGGCCTGCGGATCGACGAGGACCTCGAATCGAGAGCCCTGCGTGTCCCAGCGGGCAATGACCGCGTCCTCGACCGTGACCATCGGGGGTCGTCCCGCCGGACCGGGCCTAGGCGCGCGCGTTCTTACCCGTTCCGCCGGCGGAGGGGAGCCGCGCGACGTACCGCTGGACCTCGTCCGGCGCGAAGCGCGTCATCCCCGCCCCCTGCTCGACCGCGCAGACCTCGACCGAGGCGAGCGAGCCGCCCTCGTCGAGCCCGGCGCGCAGGCCCTCGAGCGCGAGGAGGATCGCGTCGTCCCGGCTCAGTCCGGGCCGGTACTTCTGCTCGAAGAGGTCCATGACGGGCCCCTTGTTGCCGCCGGTGCTCGCCGCCTTGAAGCTGGTCAGCGAGCCCGAGGGCTCGGTCTCGAACAGATGGACGCCGCCGTCGTCGTACCCGCCGACCAGGAGCGCGGTCCCGAACGGCCGGACACCACCGAACTGGGTGTACTGCTGCTTGTAGTCGCAGATCCGCCGCACGAGCAGCTCGACCGACATCGGCTCGGAGTAGGTGACGCGGTTGATCTGCGCCGAGAGACGCGCGTAGTCGACGAGCACGCGCGCGTCCGCGACCAGCCCCGCGGTCGCGCACGCGATGTTCTCGTCGATCTGGTGGATCTTCTCGAGGCTGGCCGCTTCGGCGAGCTTCGGGTTCGGGATCCGCCGGTCCGCGATGAGCACGACGCCGTTCGAATACACGACCCCGGCGGTCGTCGCACCGCGCCGGACCGCCTCGCGGGCGTACTCGACCTGGAACAGCCGACCGTCGGGCGAGAAGACGGTGATCGCCCGGTCGTAGGCCATCTGGCCGGGTTGCATCTCCATGAGGCCCTTCCCCGCGAGGGCACCGAGGTCCGGTTTATAACGAGGACCCGGTCGGTAACGCCGCCGACAGCCGGTTACGCTCCGACCGGGGCCCGCGCGACGGAACGGATCCCCCGACCCGCAAGCGTAACAGAGCCGCGCGGCCCCCCGGTGCGCGATGGGCGCGTCGGAATCCGGCCCGCGCCGGGGCGCCCGGCGACTGGCCGACGAGACCTCGATTTACCTGCGTTCCGCGGCGGAGCAGCCGATCGATTGGTTCCCGTGGGGCTCCGACGCGTTCGAGCTCGCGCGACGGACGAACCGGCCGGTCCTGCTCGACATCGGCGCGGCGTGGTGCCATTGGTGCCACGTCATGGACGAGGGGACGTACGCCGATGCCGAGGTCGCGCGGCTGATCGGGCAGCACTTCGTGGCCGTCAAGGTCGACCGCGACCAGAACCCCGAAGTCGATCGTCGCTACCAGCGGCAGGTCGGCGCGCTCACCGGGGAGGGCGGCTGGCCGCTCACCGGCTTTCTGACCCCCGACGGGGAGGTGTTCCTCGGTGGCACGTACTTCCCGCCGGTCGACGGGCACGGTCGCCCGGGTTTCCGGCGGGTCTTGAAGGAAGTCGCCCGGCTCTGGAAGGAGGAGCCCGAGCGCATCCGGGAGAACGCGAAGTCGATCCAGGGCTCGCTCGAGCGCCTGCGCACGGCCCGATCCCCAACGACGCCCGCGCTGGGCGAGTTCGTCGCCGGCGTGCGGGGCCAGATCCTTTCGAGCTACGACCCCGTCAACGGCGGCTTCGGCATGGCCCCCAAGTTCCCGCACCCGACGGCGGTCTCGTTCCTCCTCTGGGACGCGTACTCCCACGGCGGCTCGGCGAGCCTCGACCGCGCGCGCGACACCCTACTCCGCATGGCGGACGGCGGGATGTACGACCAGATCGGGGGCGGATTTCACCGGTACTCGGTCGACGAAGGCTGGCATATCCCCCATTTCGAAAAGATGGGGATCGACAACGCCGCGCTGCTCTCCGCCTATGTCGAAGGTGCGCAGCGGTTCGGCGAGCCGCGGCTCCGGGAAGTGGTCCGGGGAACGCTCGGCTGGGTGCGGTCCGTGCTCGGCGACCCGGCGGGCGGGTTCGGATCGAGCCAGGACGCGGACAATGCCCCGGGCGACGACGGGAACTACTTCACCTGGTCGCGCGCCGAACTGAAGGAGGTCCTCGCCGGGGACGAGCTCAAACTCACCAGCCGGTTCTTCGGGGTCGGGACCGACGGCCGGATGCCGCACGATCCCGAACGTAACGTCCTCTTCCGGGCCCTCTCGCTCGGCGAAGCCGCCGAGGGCCTCGACCTGCCGGACGGCGCGGGGCCGGCGCTCGAAAAGGCGGTGGCGGCCCTCGGGGTCGCCCGGGGCCAGCGTCCGACTCCCGCGGTCGACCGCGCGATCTACGCGGACATCAACGGCCGCTTCATCGGGGCGTTCGCCCGCGCGGGCACGTATCTCGGCGACTCGGCCGTGATCGCCGACGCGCGTCGCGCGGCGGACCGCCTGCTCGACGGGGCCTATCGGGCCGGGACGGGGGTCGCGCACCGACTCGATCCATCCGGCGCCCGCGGGTTCGGGCTGCTCGAGGACCAGGTCGCGTTCGCGAGCGGCCTCGTGGAGCTCGCGGGGGCGACCGCGGAGCCCCGCTACATCCAAGCCGCGACCGCTCTGCTCGAGCTCGTCGACCGGGAGTTCCGGGGCGAAGACGGGCTCCTGCGGGACGTGGCGCCCAACCTCTACGACGGGCCACGCGTCGGCGGCGTGCTCGAACCGTCGTATCCGCTCGAGGACAGCCCGCATCTCGCGGCGAACGCGACCGCGATCCTCGCGTTCCTCCGGCTGGATGCGCTGAGCCACGACGATCGCTGGTACCAGAAGGCGCTCGCCCTCCTCGGCCCGATCTCCCGGCGGATATCGGGCGCCGGACTCTTCGCCGCGGGCACCGCGCTCGCGGCCGGCCTCGCGGAAACCTCGGGGGCCACGGTGATCGTCGAGGGTACCGGACCCGGGGCCCGGGCGCTCCTCGACGCCGCCCGGACCGCCTGGCATCCGAATCTGTGGGTCTTCGACGGGCGGCCGCCCCCGCCGTTCACCCTCCCCGACTCCGTGCCGTCCGCCGGCTCCGCCCCGCGCGCCCTGCTCTGCTCGGGTATGAGCTGCGCGCCGCCGATCACCGAGCCTTCGGAGCTCGCGAGCGCGCTCGCGTCGACCGCGCGCCGGGCGGCGACGTGACGAGCGGGCCCAGGTCCGTCCCGTCGAGCAGGTAGGCTCGCGCGGAGCCCAAGGCGAGGAAACGCGAGTAGAGGAATGTCCGACCGCGCGCCGGGCGCTCGCGGTTCAGCGCTTCGGTGCCGGCGATCGGGTTGAACGCGGGCAGGATGACGATCTCCCGGGCGGCGGGCTCGGCCCGGCGGCGCGCGCGATGCGGGGGCGGACGGCGTTCGGCGACCTCGACGCGCACCCAGCATCGGCGCTTGCCTTCGGGGTCGGTCGCGGTGGGAGCGAGGCGGTACCCCGGGTGCAGGTGACCGGCCACGAGCCGGGTCGCCCTGAGCACCCCGTCGGAAGGCCATCGATGCCCGTGGAAGATTCCGACACCGTCACGGACGACCCCGGTGGCGGGATGAACGGTGACCTCTCGGGGGAGGTGGGGCACGATCCCGACGTCATGGTTCCCGAGCACGAGCTCGGTCGCGAACCCTTCTTCGAGCGGGCGGGCGAAGAAGTCGAACACGACCGGTCGGAGCGCGCGGGGGGTCCCGACGATCGGGTGCTTTGCGTCGCCGGCGACCACGATGGAATCGACGCGAGAGGCTCGCGCGATCCGTACCAGCTCTTCCGACAAGGCGCGCCCCGAGCCCTCGAACGGTCCGCTCGGGCGCTCCGGGGTCGACCCGATCCCCAGGTGGACATCCGAAACGACCAGCGTGCGCCGTCCGGAGCCGCTAGTCGGCTCGATGACGAGAGCGGGCGCCCCGGGGACGGGGACCAGTCGGGCGGTCACCATCGGACGCGAGAAGGGAGGGTGCCAAGACGGTTACGCGAGGACGGTCCGGCCGAGAGCGACTCTAACCCTTGATTAAATACGAGCGATAACTCATTACCGCGGGTGAGAAGCGTTGGCGCTGTCGCGCGAGCGTTGGATCGAACGGATCCGGGGCCGGCTCGAACGAGCCGGGTTTTACGTCGCGGATGCCCACGGGGTCCGCCCATCGAGCTTTGACCTCGCCGCCCGGCGGGACTCGACGCTCCTCCTCGTCAAGGTGCTCAAGAACATCGACGCGTTCGACGGGGAGGAAGCGCGACGGCTCGAGGAGCTCGCCCGCCTTTTCCCCGCCACCGCGATCGTCGTCGGCCAGACCTCGGGCGCTTCCGAGCTCGACGAGGGGGTCGTGTACACCCGGTACGGCGTGCCGATCGTCACCGAGGAGACGCTCGGGCTTTTCCTTGAGAAGGGGTTGCCTCCGTACCTCTACGCGAGCCCCGGTGGCACGTTCGCCCGGATCGATGGCGACCGTCTGCGGGAGCTCCGAACGGGCCGAGGGCTCTCGCTCGGCACGCTCGCGGCGATCGCGGGGGTCTCCCGGCGGGCGATCCAGCTCTACGAGGACGGAGCGGGCGCGGAGATCACCGTCATCGAGCGCATCGAGCACTACCTGGGCGAGCCGGTCGTCCGCCCGGCCGACCTCTTCGGCCCGACGCGCCGGCCGCCCGAGCCCGGCGAAGCCGGCCCGGACGGCGAGCCGAAGTCCGACGCGGCCCGGCGGCCCAGCGGCGACCCGTGGCGGGACGCGGTGCTGAACCAGCTCGACGGGATGGGCCTCGAGATCACACTCACGACGCGCGCTCCCTTCGACGCGCTCGGTCGAACGCCGGACATCCTGCTCGCCGCGATCGGCTCGTTGCGGACCGCCCTCCACCGGGCCGAGGTCCTGAACGGTCTCGCCCACGTCGCCGAGGGCCACGCGATGTTCGTCGTGCGCGAACCCGTGCACCGCTCGTCGATCGACGGGTTGCCGATCCTGACCCCCAGCGAGCTCCGCCGGCACCGGGACGCGGACGAGCTCCTCGAAGAGATCGAGGAGCGCGAAGGTCCGTGATCTCCGCGCGGATCCCGCCGGACGGCTCGGTCCTCCTCCTCGCGCCCGTGCGCGGGCCCACCGCCGAAGTCGCGCCGACGATCGCGGCCCTCGCAGCGCATGCCCCGGTCCTGGTGGGCCTCGGGCTCTCGGGGGAGGAGATGCGGGGCCTCGTCGACTACTTCGTCCTCGCCGAGGCGGAGCCGATCGTCCCGCTCTCGCCCAACGAGACGAGCGAAGTGCGGGGGCTTTGCCGGTTCGGCGAGGTCCGCGTCCCGAACCCGGCGTTCGTCGAGGTGTTGCGCTGGGGCCGGGATCGCCCCATCCCCGTCGCGGCGCTCGACCCGAGCGACGAGGAGGCCGCGCACCTGTTCGCCGAGCACATCGGTTACGTCGAGCTCGTGCGTCGGACGGTGCGCGAGCGTCGCGTCTCGCGGAAACCGCCCGCCCCGAGCTCCGCGGACGAGTTCGCGCTCGAGTGGGACGATACGGTCGCGCGGGGCCGGGGTTCGCGCGCGCTCGCCGGAGCCCGGGACCGCCACCTCGCGCGCGAGTTCGCGCGCGTCCGGCCGGCCGGCGAGCGTGCGGCGGTCGTCGTCGACCGGGAGCGGTTCGACGCCGTGCGCACGCTCCTCACGGACGGCGTGCCGCCCGTCATGGGCGACGAGTGAGCCTTAGTCGTCGTCCTCGCGCGCGAGGACCTTCTCGATCAGCGCGCGGGCGGCCCGGCGGAAGTCGTCGAGCGTGCCTTCGTTGACGAGCATGCCGTCGGCGAGGGCGAAGGCGTTGCCGATCCCCCACTTGAGCTCGCGCCGGTCGCGATCGTAGTACTCCTGCAGATCCGCACCGTCGTCCTGGCGGCCGCGGCTCGTCATGCGCGCGTGCCGCGTCTCGGGCGACGCGAAGATGCCGAGGACGTAGAGATCGCCGAAGTTGTGGCGGAAGACCGTCACCTCGGTGTCGGAGCGGCAGCCGTCGACGAGCATCCGCGTCTCGGTGAGCCTCGGGAGCGCGCGCTGCGCCCAGATCCCGGCGCCGTGCTTCTCGCGCTCCTCCGAGGCGACCCGCGCGACGTTCGCGTTCGTCACCGCGAGCCCGCGCCGCCGCGTCTCGTCGCGGACGAGATCGCCCATCTTCAGCGTCGCGAGGCCCATCGAGCGCGCGACCGCGACGAGCTCGTCCTTGCCCGAGCCGGGCATGCCGACCGTGACGATGAGTTTCATAGGGTGCCGGGCGGCTCGTCCCCCGAGGGGAACTTCGCCGGGGCAGCCGTGGCGGTGAGGTGCGTCGCGACGTCTTGCTCGGTCACCATCTGCAGGCGGTCGGCACGCTGTCGGTAGCTGACCCCCTCCTGCTCGGCGAGCCGGGCCGTCTCGACGTACCGGTCGACCTTCACCTTCAGCTCCGCGGTCTTCTGCGTCTTCGTGGCGGCGCGCAGCTCGAGCGCCCGCGCCTTCTGCCGGTGGTCGACGACCTTCTGCTGGAGCTTACGGATCCGATAGTTGAGGCTCGTCACGTCCGAGCCGACGGGTCCCCCACCCGACTCGCTCGTCGCGGCCTCCACGTCGCGCTCGTGCTGCTTGATGCGCTGCTCGATCTCGGGGACCTCGGCCTCGACGCGCTGGCTCTTCTCGCGCAAGAGCGTCGCCTGGTGCCGCAGTTTCTCGATCCGGGTGTTGATCCGGGAGGCGCGCTGGTTCGCCCGGGCGGCGGCCCGGTCGTGGCGCGCGGCGATCTCGCGCAGCTTCGTGATGTCCGCGTACTGCTGGCCGATCCACCGGGAGCGGCGGGCGGCGAGCGGCGTCGCGCGACCGACCGCGTCCGTCGAGGACCCCGTTCCGGTCGCCATCCGAGGGGTTTCACCCGGGACCCGGGTTAAAGCCCTTGTCGTCGAGCGGAACGCCGGGCCCCGCGCTCAGGTCCGGGCGGGCCGGGGGAAGCGGACCGACGCGAGGAGCCGCGCGGCGACGTCGGAAGCGGGGACCCGAGTTTGGGCTTTCGAATCGCGTTCCCGTACGGTCACGGTATCCCGCTCGGGCCCGTCGGCGACCGTGACGCCGTCGATCGTCACGTCGAACGGGGTACCGGCCTCGTCCATCCGCGCGTATCGTCGACCGATGGCGCCCGCGTCGTCGTACTGGACCCGCAGGCCGACGAGGGCGAGCTCGTCCGCGAGGCGGAGGGCGTAGGCGGCGTGCGCCTTCTCGATAAGGGGGAAGACTCCTGCCGTGAGCGGGGCAAGATAGGGGGGCAGCTTCCAGACCGTCCGGTCCCCGTCGCGGCCCAGATGGATGTCCGCGAGGGCCCAGAGGTTCCGATCGACGCCGAACGTCAGCTCGAGCACGTGGGGGCGCACGGTGCGGCCGTCGGTCAGGGTGACCGAGAGCTTCTTGCCCGATCCCTCGCTATGCCGGCCGAGGTCGTAGTCGCCCCGGTAGTGCACGGCGCCGAGCTCCTTGTAGCCGCCGAGGCTCTCGAGCTTGACCTCCGCGTCGAACTGGATCCGGTTATAGAAGGCGCGCTCCGTGTCCGACTTCTCGAAGAAGCGGATCCGCTCGGCCGGGTAGCCGAGGACGTCGTGGAAGAACCGGTACAGGTGGGCGAGGTGGTAGACGTAGAACTCCGGAAGGCCGCCGCTCGCAACGAGCTCGGACGCGGCGATCCACTCGGGCTCCTCCGCGCCTGACTCGCGCCGGGCGACGCGGAGCATCGGGAGCTTCTCCTCCCGCACCCGGTCGAACGGGAGCGCGAAGTGCTCCGGATCGAAGAAGATCTGCAGCTCCGCCTGCGTGAACGCCCGCATCCGGAAGAGTACCTGGCGGGGGGCGATCTCGTTCCGGTACGCCTTCCCGACGACGGCGATCCCGAGGGGCAGGGCGTGGCGGCCGACCTCCCACATCCGGGCGAAGGCGAGGTAGCTGCTCTGGGCGGTCTCGGGGCGCAGGTAGGCGCGCTCCTTGCCCGTGACGCCGAAGTCGACCCCGAACATCAGGTTGAACGGGGGCGGTACCTCGAGCGCGGTCGATCCGCAGTTCGGGCAGCGGACGTGCTCGGCGTGGACGATCTCGCCGATCTGCGCGGCGGTGAGCCCGTCGACGCCCTCGGGCCGGACCTTCTCGAGCACCGTGTCGGCGCGGAAGACGTTGTGGCACTGCGCGCAGACGATCTCGGGGTCGGTGAAGTTCTCGAGGTGACCCGAGGCGCGCACGACGGCCTCCGGGAGGAGGTCGGTCGCGTCGATCCGGTAGTAGTCGTGCGAGAGGCCGACGAACCAGGCGGTCCAGGCCTCCTCGAGGTTCCGCTTGAGGGCGGTGCCGAGCGGTCCGTAGTCGTAGAGCCCCTGCGCGCCGCCGTAGATCTCGGCCGTGGGCCAGAGCACGCCGCGCCGGAGGAACAGGGCGAGCAGCTCGTCGCTCTTCACGGCCGCGCTCCGTCGCCCTCGGGGGGCGGGGGCGGGAGCCGGACGATAAGGTGTTCGGCGACGCGCGT
>JASHUS010000126.1 GCA_030039865.1 Thermoplasmata archaeon | reverse complement strand
CGTTGGGACATACCCGGTGGCCTTGGCACTCGACACAAGCACGAATGTTCTCTACGTCGCGAACCTCGTGTCGTCCAATGTAACGAGCATCAGCTGCGCGACAAACTCGATCGTCAACGCCAGCATTGCGACCGGGCCGTCTCCTCGAAGCCTGGCATACGATCCCGAGAATGGGTTGATTTTCGTCGCCGACACGGGAAACTCCACTGTGTGGGAGATCGACGCCGCCACCGGTCAATCCGAAATCTACCAGACGCTCCCCGGCGTTCCGCGTGAGTTGGCCTATTCTTCCATAAACGACACGATCGGAGTCACAACATCCTCGACAAACCAGCTTGTGCTGCTCAGTGCGACTCTCCGCAGTTACTACACCGTCACCATCGGTAGCGGTGGGAACTCTATTGCGACGAACGCGAACGAGTCGGAATTCGTCGTGGGAATGGCCTCCGGCTCCCGGCTCGTGGCGGTGAACATTTCAAGCCATAGTGTCGCCGATTCTAGCATTCCGGCCGGACTGAATGTCACTTCGCTGCTTTTGAATACGGCTGACAATGTAGTCTTCGCCTGGGCGAGTGTATCGCGCAACGTCACCGCGGTGGATCTGGACACTAATCTGCCAATTGGATCATCTCCCAACCTCGGCGTCGAGCCGTCGAGTACTGCGTACGATCCATCGCTTGACCAAGCCTACGTGGTCAACGACTACGGTGGCTTCGTGATCCTACTCAATACGACGACCGGCCTGTCCGTTTCAGAGCCGTGGTGGTTCGGAAGTCCGGCGACGTCGGTGGGTTTCAGCTCGAGCACGGGTCTTCTCTACGTCGAGACCACAACGGGCATCGATGCGGTCTCGCCGAACTCAGGTGCCGTTCAGTTCAGTACGGACACGGTCGGCGACGGCGGGGCCCTCTACGTCGACGACGCGGATTCGCTCCTCTGGTTCGACAGTCCCACGACGGGTCTTACAGCGCTGTGGCTTTCCGACTTGGACGTCGCCATGGAATTTCCGCTCACCGAGCCCAGTCCGAATCCGGTCCAGCAAAACACAATGGCGATCGTATCATCGTTGGACGCGCTCTTCGTTGTCAACGAGACCGCCCACGACGTAGAGGAGATTAACGTCGCCACCGATCAGATCGTGGACTCCTCGATCGATGTCGGCTCCGGCGCGACGGCCCTCGCCTACGACCCTGCCGATGACGAGATCTACGTCGCGGGCGAAAACCTGACGATTATCGACCCCGAGAACGGGCAAGTCCTGGGGCCCTCGATTGGTCTCGCACCTCACGCCTTCGCGACAGGGATCGCGTTCGACCCGTCACGCGCGGCGCTCTACGTGACAACGTGCCTGAACAACACGACCGAGTGGGCCGGCACCCTCGAGGTGATCGATGGTTCGAGTCTCTCGGACAGCTACGCCGGGGAGTCCGTGATACCCGCCGGGGAGCTACCCGTCGATCCGCTCCCGTTGCAGCTACCCGGCACCGTTAGCCCGGCGACCGACCCGATCTGGGTCGCGAACGTGGCCGCGGGAACGATCAGCGTCGTGGCGACTCCGCCTCAGGTGACGTTCCTCGAAGCGGCCCCCAGCGCGATCGACGTCGGCCAGACCACGCAGATCCTCGTCGGCTATGCCGGCGGGTCCGGCCCCGTATCGGTCAACTACACCGGGCTTCCGGCCGGCTGCTCGAGCCAAGATACGCTCACGCTCAACTGCACCCCGACGGAGAGCGCGACCTTGACGATTGGAGCCGTCGTTACCGACGCCCTCGGGCTCTCCGCCGAGGCTAACACTACCTTGACCGTCGGGTCGGCCCTCGTGGCCGTGGTGACCTCATCCACCGGAGGCTCGCCCACGATCGACACGGGGCAGAACGTCACGCTCCAGGCCAACGCGTACGGTGGAACTCCGGGTTACTCGTTCAACTGGATCCTCGGGGACGGGACGACCGCGATGGGACCTTCGGTCGTGCACGCGTACTCCTCGGCCGGAGTCTACCATGTGATCGTCACCGCGACGGATGCGGTGGGCGGTTCGGCGGATGCGACTATCGTCGTGCAAGTCGACCCGCCCCCAGTCGCGACACTCACCGTTTCGCCTTCGAATCTCACCGACGAGCTGCGGCCGCTCACCTTCAGCGCGACCGTGGTCGGCGGCACGTCCCCCGCCTTCTCTGAGTGGACGTTCGGAGACGCCACGAGCGCCCCGGGGCTGAACGCGACTCATTTCTGGAACAATCCCGGCACCTATACCGTCCGATTCTTCTACGGCGACTCCTCCGGGCGATACGCCAACCGGACTCTTTCGGTCGTGGTCGCGCCGATCCTCGGTGGCGCGTTTTCCTCGAGGCCCACGCCAAATGGATCGGAGAGTTTCAACGCGACGATCTTCGGCGGGACCGCCCCCTACAACATCACGTGGCAGTTCGGGGATGGTTCCGTCGGATATGGGACGAATGTCGTTCACGCCTATGGCTTGGCGGGCCAATACGTCATCGACGCGGCGGTGGTCGACGCCGTGGGGGCCCGGATAAACGTGACGATCCACTACACGAAGATCGCGGCAAGCCCCTCCAGTTCGCTCGGGAATTTCTACTCGGGGATCTTCATCGGCCTGCTCGTCGGGGCGACGGTCGCCTTGATCGCGCTCTTCCTCGCTTCCCGGTCGCGCCGTCGTCCGCCGCGGACGCCGAGCCCCTACGTCCCGCCGGCCAACGCGATTTCGCCCGAGTGGAAGGAAGACTAGCCCAGGGGGTCGGCCCCGCTACGCGACCCCGGTCCGGCGGGCCGAGCGGCCGTCGATCCCGGCCTGGGAGAACGTGTATCGGACCGGTACGCGGCGGACCCCGTGGGTCCAGTACTCGCAGCGTTGGCACCGCTGTCCCAACGTCACGGTCCCCCCGGTCAACGTCCGGTTATGGATTGGGACGAGATCGGAGCCGCAGACCGGGCAGCGATCGACCGACCGCCCGTCGTGCCGTTCGGTGTAGCGTACTTGGATGCGGACGCCGGGCACGCCCACGAGCAACTGGCGGAGTCGTCTCCCTCCGATCGTTGCGAGCGGTTCGTCGCGCCGGATCTGGGCGATGAGGGCGTCGCGGAACGCCGCCTGCGAGGCGAACGAGGCCTTCCCGCCCCGGACGACCCGTCGAGCCGCGCGCTGCACGAGCTCGGCCGGCGGACGCCGGAACCGCGGCTCGCGACGGCGGCTAGCCGGCGGCGCGTCCGTGCCGTCCTTCGCGGGCACGTATCTCCTCCTCGTAGAACCGGCAGGCGAGATCGACCTCGAGCCGGGAGATGGCGAGCGAGGACGCGCTCGGGTCCTCGAAGTACCGCAGGAGCGCGGCGGCCGCCGCGAGACGGACCGCCCGAAGCTTGAGCCGGGGGGAGAACTTCGGGAAGTTGGTCGTCTTGAGCGCCCGCTCGGAGACCTCGCGCAGACGATCGTAGAGGGTCCGCTCGAGCCGAACCGGGCGGGGCCGGTACTGGCCGCCGACGAGCGGATGGCCGGTCTCGGCGGCGTAGACGAGGGTCAGGTGGTCCCGGATCGGCCCGGCGAGCGCGAAGTCGATCTCGCCCAGCTCGAGGCGTTCCGCGCTCGCTTCGACCGCGCGGAACCGCGCCCGGGTCATCGGGTGGAAGCGGAGCAGCATCCGGTCCTCGAGCGCGGCGAAGTTCGGGTCGCCGATCGTGGTCCAGTAGTCCTGGGCGCCGGCGCTGCGCACGTTGTAGTTGACGGAGAAGAAGGAGCGGAACGTGTACGGTCCGACGGTGCCGAGGGTGGTCTCCCACTTCACTTCCCGCTGCTCCATCACGAGCTTGAGCGGCTCGACCATCCCCCGATACTTGAACCAGTCATTGAACTCGGGCACGATGAAGTTGAACGTGCGGCCGGTGTAGGCCGCCCCGACGCGTAGGAACTGGGCCGGCGTGATCCCGCCGCAGTACCGGTTCCGGCCGGGGAGGCCGTGGGGCGGGACGCCGCTGCGGGGGTTGCCCCGGATGAGGTCGTCGATCGAGAACGTCTTGCCGGTTCCGGGGGGTCCAAAGAGCGCGAGGTGGAAGCCGGTCGCCCCCGTCGTCCGGCCGGTCGGAGCGACCAGCGGCGCGTCCGCGAGGGCATACTGCTGCAGGATCGAGATCAGCGAGTCGAAGTAGAGTTCCTCGCCGAAGAGCTCGCGCAGGTACTCGGAGAGCTTGCCGACGTGGAACGATCGACCGAAGGCGATCGTGGGCGCGCGACGCTCGCCGAGCACGTCGCGCAAATGGTCGAGCAACTCCGAG
>JASHUS010000125.1 GCA_030039865.1 Thermoplasmata archaeon | reverse complement strand
CCCGACCCGCCCGATCGGCGGGAACATCGTGGCCCACGCGGCCACGTACCGGATCTACCTGCGGAAGTCGAAGCCGCCGCGGCGGATCGCGCGCTTGATCGACTCGCCGAACCTCCCCGAGGGAGAGGCGGTCTTCTCGCTGACCGGCGAGGGGATCCGCGAGTAGCGCGGCGGCTCAGCGGGCGGGCGGCCGCACGCGGTCGAGCTCGCCGGTCATCGCCTTCCAGTCGCCGCCCTGGGGCTTCCACATCCCCGCGGGCTGGCGCGTGGAGACGTTGAGGCGGTTCCAGGCGTTGATCCCCGCGAGGCTGATCAGCAGCCCCGCGAGCGCCTTCTCGTCGAAGTGCCCGCGCGCCTCGTTCCAGACGGCGTCCGGGACCGGGTCGGACGAGTCCGCGAGCCGGGTGACCGACTCGGCGAGCCGGAGCGCGGCGCGCTCCGCGTCGCTGTAGTAGGGCATGTCCCGCCACGCCGCGACCCCCGCGATCCGGTCCTCGCTCTCCCCGATCTGGCGCATCATCTTCGTGTGCATGTCGACGCACACCCCGCAGCCGTTGATTTGGCTCGCCCGGAGCGTGACGAGGGCGATCGTCGTCGGCGGAACTCCGGTCGAATCAGCGGCCCGGCTGAACTGCTGCAGGGCCTGCATCGCGTCGGGTACCAGCATCACGGGGTTCGGGATCCGGGCGTTCCGTACGTTCTCGCTCATCTTCGCTCCCAAGGCGCGGTCCATTACATAACACAATTGGTATATTGCGTACCCGTCGGCGGCCCGGTCTAAGTCGGCGGATGCCATCGATTGCGCCGAGCTGCCGGCCCCTGCCCGACTTCGGGCGGGCTGTTAAATAAATCCGATGTTATAGAATCGTACGTACCATGGCTCCCGATGCGTTCGCCGCGTTGTCCGACCCGACCCGCCGCCAGGTGCTCGACCTACTCTACCGCAAGGAGCGGTCGGCGGGCGAGCTCGGAGCGGCGTTCCCCTCGATCAGCCAGCCCGGGATGAGCCGGCACCTTCGGGTCCTGCGCGAAGCGGGACTCGTCCGGGTCCGGCCCGAACACCGCCTCCGGTTGTACTCGTTGCGGACCGAGGGCCTCGCCGGTGTCGACGCCTGGCTCGCGAAGTACCGCGGCTTCTGGGAGTCCGAGCTGGACGCGCTGGAGGCGCACCTGGACGCCCGCCGCGCGGCGCGCGAGCGCCCCCCGGGCCCGAGGTCACCGTGACGGGCGCCGCGTCGTCGCGAGATCCGACGATCGGCTCGGTCGACCTCTCGGGGGAGCGGGCGGTCCTATCGTTCCGCCGGCGGTTGCGGCACCCGCCGGCCGAGGTCTGGCGGGCGCTCACCGATCCGCGCGAGCTGATCCATTGGTTCCTGACGGAGGCTGCCCTCGACGCTCGCGAAGGCGGACAGGTCGTGTTCGACGCCGGCCCGTCCCGCTTCCGCGTCACCGGCCGCATCCTTCGATGGGATCCGCCCCGAGTCTTCGAGCACGAGTGGATCGTCGCGCCGCGACCGGAGCTGCCGGCCGGGGAGAACGCGATCATCCGTTGGGAGCTCGCTCCCGAGGGCGACGGGACGCTGGTCTCCCTCACGTTCCGGGGACTATCGAAGAAGACCGCGGTCGGCTTCGCGCCTGGTACGCACGGATTCCTCGACCGCCTCGAGGCGCAGCTGGACGGCCGACCGCTCCCCGACTGGGTCGCCCGCGTCGGCGAGCTGCGTCCGTCGTACCCGAAGTGGGACGACGCGAGTCGCTAGTCGGGGCCCACCCGGCGCAGCGCGGTCGCCTTGATGTAAAGCCAGACGCGGACCCCGGGTCGAAGGCCGAACTGCTGCACCGTCTCGGGGGTCACGGTAACGCGCACGGGCACCCCGGAGCAGCGCACGACCAGCGTCCGCGCGAAACCGCCCCGACCGGGGCGGACCGCGGCCACCGTGCCCCCGAGGACGTTCCGAGCGCTCGAGGCGAAGCGGCTGCGCGCGACCACGATCGCGTCGGGGTCGAGGAGGACGGCCACGGCCGCCCCATCGTCCGCATCGAAGGCAACGCGCACCCGCAGCGTCCGGCCGATACGGACCTCCGGGGCCCGGCCGCGACGATAGATCCCCCGCCAGAGGTTCGGCTGCTCCGCTGGCGTTGCGGGGCGGCCACCGAGCAGTTGGATCGAGTCGAACCCCCCGCGGGCGATCCGATCCCCGAGCGGGGTCAGCACGGTCCCGCCGTGGTCCGCGCCCCCGCGGACCCCGACCACCACGGGGCCCCCGAAGGCCCGGGCCAGCCGGCGGATCCGGTAGACCGCGCGGTCCCGGCTGATGCCGGCCCGACGGCTCGCTACGACGAGCGATCGCTCGCGACCGATCGAGCGGAGCAGCGCGACGTCGTCGCTCGTCACGATGCTCGGTCGGCTCATCGCGCTCCTCCGGCCAGCGCCGGTCCCGCGCCGAGCGGACGGACGTTCATCTCCTCGATGACGAACGAGACCCGCTCGCCGACCGTGGGGAGCGGCGTAGTGACCGGCGGAGGGGTGCGCGCCGATAGGTCCAGGCCCCCGACGCGCAGCGTCAGCACGAGCCCCTCGGGGGTGGGCCGAGCGGAGCGGACGATCCCGTCCCAAGCGGCGGGGGTGACCGGGGTCGCGCGCACCGCCGGACGGGACACCGCGACGCCGCCCGGCCCGGCGCGCGCCGCGAGCCAGGCCGCGAACGAGCCGGGGGGCGCGGCGTCCAGGATCGACCGATCGTAGACGTTCTCGTAGCCGACGAACCGCGCGGTGAACGCATCGACCGGCGCGTCGAGGAGCGACATCGGCGCGCCGACGTAGAGCGGCCGTCCCGCGCGGAGAACCAGGAGCGAGTCGGCGTGGGAGAACGCGAGACCGGGGTCGTGGGTGACGAGCACGACGGGAACGGAGGCGCTCTCGCGCAGCTCATCGATCACCTCGCCGAGCGTGTGCCGCGCGTCCACGTCGAGCGCCTGCCACGGCTCGTCCCAGAGTACCAGCTCGGGCTCGGCGGCCAACGCCCGCGCGAGGGCCACGCGCTGGAGCTCGCCGCCCGAGAGCCGCGCGGGATAGCGTCGCGCGAGCGGAAGGAGGCCGAAGCGCTCGAGCAGCTCCCGACTCCGGGCCGGGGCGTCGGTCCGCCCCCGGACGTCGAGCGGGTAGCTGACGTTCCGCTCGACGGTGCGGTGCGGGAAGAGGCCGAGGCCCTGCGGCACGTAGCCGAGACCGCGCTTCTCGGGCGGACGATCGGTGACGTCGGTCCCGTCGCGGACGATCCGGCCGGCGTCGGCGGGCAGAAAGCCCGCGAGCGAGCGGAGGAGCGTCGTCTTGCCGGCGCCCGAGCTCCCGAGCACCGCGACGACCTCCCCCGGGGTGAGCGCGAGGTCGATCGGTCCCAGGCGGAAATGTTCGAGGTGGCTCGCCAGCCCCTCGACGGACCATGCGCTCACGGCCCGACGTCCCCCCTTCGCCACGGGAGCCATCCGGACCGCTCCCCCAGACGGACCGCCAGAAAGATCGCGAACGCAATCAGGAGGAAGACCGAACTCACCGCCGCGGCTCCCTCGAGGTCGCCCGCCTGGAAGAGGTTGTAGACGAGCACCGAGATTGTGGACGTGACAGGGCCCTGGTACGGCCCACCCGGGAGGACCTCGTACGCGATGATGAGGATCCCGCCGACCTCGCTCACCGCGCGCGCCCAGGTGAGAAGGAGGCCGGCGACGATCCCGCGCAGCGCGAGGGGGAACGAGACCGTGAGGAACGCGTTCGCCGGCCCGGCGCCAAGCGACCGGGCGGCTTCGAGAACTCGGGCGTCGACCGACCGGAAGGAGAGCTCGGCCGCGAGGACGGTGTACGGGAGGCTCACGACCGCCATCACGAGCACCACGCCCCAGATCGTGTAGTAGACAGGGAAGCCGATCGAGTTCGCGAACCGGTAGAGCGGCGTTCCCGGGAGCGCGAAGACGAGGAAGAGCCCGAGCCCGACCATCAGGTGGGGGACCGCGATCGGGAGCGCGATCGCCGACTCGACGACGCTCCGGCCCGGGAACCGACGGCGCGCGAGGAGGTAGCCGGCCGGGATCGCGAGGATCACCGCGGCGAGGACGGTCAGGCCCGAGGCGTAGAGCGTGAACCAGATCGACGCGTCGACCGCCGGGTTCGTCGCGGCGTCGAGGATCTGCGAGAGCGGTGCGTAGGTGAACAGCGCGTAGATCGGGAGGAGGAGCAGGAGCAGCAGCGAGCCCGTCAGGACGATCTGCAGGACGAGCCACGGGGTCCCGCGGTACCGTCGCGGGCGAGGGGGGCCGGTTCCCCCCGCGCTCATGCGTTAGGGACGAACGTCGTCGCCCACGACGGGAGCGGCACGACATCGGGGGCCAGGATGGACGGCACCCCGGTCACGTTGTTCGACCAGCCCGGGAAGATCGGGTTCCACGCGCCGTCCTCCGAGAGGATCCGGCTCCCCTGCGGCGAGACGAGCAGGTGGAGGAACGCGGCGCCGAGCGCCGGATTCGGCGCGTTGAGCGGTACGGTCGCCGAGAAGAGGATCGGGGCAGGATGCACCGTCACGAGCGCGCCGGACGCGGAGATGATCTGGGTGCCCGGGAGGGCGGCATACGCGGCGAGCGCGGCTGAGTCATTCGCCATCAGGCCCACGGTCGTGTTGAAGAGGACGTAGTGGAGGCCGGGGTTCTGGAGTGCGATCGGCTTGTACGTGATCACAGCCGAGACGACGCCGGTCCTCACCAGGTTGACCGCTTGGGACTCGTGCTCGAGGAGCGTCGTCGCCGGGTTGGGGGTCGCGTACGCTCCGGGCGCGCCGTTGTAGAAGTGGCTGTAGATGGCGGAGATGTTCCCGCCTTGGTAGAACTGCCCCTGGAGCATCATGCTGAAGATCTCGTTGTAGCCGTTCGGGTCGGTCGAGGCGTTCCAAACGCCGAGTTTCGGCACGCCGGGCGTCGTCACGGCCTGGACGAGCTTCTCGCCCCAGTTCTGCGCGTTGATCCCGTTGAACGCGGGGAACGAGGAGTTGTAGATCAACGCCTCCTGGGTCGTCGCGAAGACCACCTCATAGTTCGCGTACTTCGGCTCGAGCATCTGCGGGACGAGCCGGAAGTCGGCGAGCGCGGCAACGTCCGTCCTCGCGGCGAGGCTCGTGATGGCGGTCGTGATGTCGATCGATCCTTCGTACGTCTGCGCGGCGGCCGGCGCCGAGATCCCGGGGGTCTGGTTCACGAGCGCGCTCGCGAGCTCCGGGAACGTGACGGTCAGCGTCCCCGCGCCGAGGATCGAGAGCGTATTGTTGGCGGCGGCGCTCGATGCGGCGGAGGACCCGCGGTACTCGTACCCCGCGTAGAAACCGAGGCCGCCCACGGCCGCCGCGACGATGATCACGACGACGATCCAGACCGCGGTCGACGTTCCCGGCATCGTCGAGCGGGCGGGAGGCGCGGCGTTCGGGGCGGGCGCGGGTGCTTCGGCCGACATCGATGTGCGTAATTGCCACATCGCATAAGGGTTGGGGAGGGCGCGCGGTCAAAGGTCCCGGCGACGTACGCGGGGGGCGTAGATCCGGTAGGCCCGGCCGATGAGCTGCTCAAGCGGCACCGGGCCGAAGCGGCGGCTGTCGCGCGCGAGCGCCGCGTTGTCGCCCCGCACCTCGATCGTGCGTTGGCCGACGTCCACGGCGCTGACCCGCTTCACGAGCCACCGCCGCGGCGCCTCGGGATCGACGAACACGACGATCTCCCCGACGCGGGGCGCCCGTTCGCGGTACTCGCTGCGATCTACCCGGAGCCGGTCGCCCGGCCGGAGGGTCGGGAGCATGCTCTCGTCCGCGACCTCGACGCGCACGCTCCGCCGCGGGCGCAAGCGGGACCGGGTCGGCGGTGAGTCCTCGGGCGTGGACGGCATCTTTATCGGCCCTTCCGGGCTCGCCCGAGCATGTCCGCCGGCTCTCGTTCAATCGGCTGGGTCGAACGCCTCTGGGATCGTGTGCACCCGCCCCGCACCGTCTATGCCCACTGCGACATACCGTGTGGAATTTATGACCCGCACGAGGCGCAGATCGCCGCGCTCACCGTGATCCGGATGGACCAGCTCATCGCGGACCTCAAGATGCCGCCGATGGACGCGAAGCCCGAGGACCGGGCCGCGTACGCCTCCCAGATTGCTCGCTACACCGCGGTGAAGGAGCAGCACGCCGAGCGCGTGAAGCAGGAGGTGCGGGTCATCTGGGGCGACTACTTCACCCCGGATCACGCGAAGCAGTTCCCGCAGACGCACGAGCTCGTCTGGAAGATCCTGAAGCAGGCGTCCAAGTCCCGGCAGGGCACCTCGCTCGCGGACGCCCAGGAGCTCCTGAAGCAGGTCCAGGACTTCGCCGACATCTTCTGGCAGACGAAGGGCGCCAAGACGCGCAAGGTGCCGTCGCTGCAGAAGTCCGGCGGCGAGCTCGTCGTGCCGGTGCAGGCCTAGGCGGGTGGGAAGGGCGAGCGGATCCCCTGCGGCCCGGGCCTCCGGGATGTCCGACGCGATCCCGCTCGACGGGCGGTCCCTCACGCTGGAGGACTTCCTCGCCGTCGCGCGCGACCGACGGTCGGTCGCGATCGCGCCGACGGCGCGCGAGGCCGTGACGGCGAGCCGTCGTGCGGTCGACCGGGTGCTGGCCGAGGACCGGGCGGTCTACGGCGTGACGACCGGCTTCGGCGCGCTTTCCGATCGCGTCGTGCCGCGCTCGAAGGCCCTCGAGCTCCAGACGTCGCTCGTCCGCAGCCACGCGAGCGGCACCGGCCCCGCGCTCCCCGAGGACGTCGTCCGCGGGATGATGCTCGTCCGGCTGAACTCACTCCTCCGCGGGCACTCCGGCGTTCGGCTCGTGCTCGTCGAGCGACTCGCCGATCTCCTCAACCACGGACTCGTCCCCTGGATCCCCGAGCAGGGGTCGGTCGGAGCGTCCGGGGACCTCGCGCCGCTCGCCCACCTTTCCCTCGCGCTCCTCGGAGAGGGCGCGTTCGCGCGCCCGGGCTTCGCCCATCCCGCGCCCGCCGGCGAGGTCCTGCGCGCCGCCGGGATCGCGCCGCTCGAGCTCGCGGAGAAGGAAGGGGTCGCGCTCCTCAACGGAACGGCGCTCATGGCGTCGTACCTGGCGCTCGCCGTCGCGGACGGCCGCGCGCTCCTCCGGGCCGCCCTGGTGGCGGCGGCCGTCAGCTACGACGCGCTCGAGGGCTCGCCCGAGGCCCTCGACGACCGCCTCGGGGAGGTCCGGAACTCTCCCGAGCAGCGCGCGGTCGCGGAGACGATGCGGACCCTGCTCGCGGGCAGCGATCTCTCCGCGCCCCGGGCGACCTGGAAGGGCCAGGACCCGTACACGCTCCGCTGCATCCCGCAGGTCCTCGCCGCCGTCGTGCTCGCGCTCGACTTCGCCGAGCGCCGCGTCGTGCCCGAGCTCAACGCGGTCAGCGACAATCCGGTCGTCTTCGGGGAGAGCGAGTTCGTCAACGGCGGGAACTTCCACGGCCAGCCGCTCGCCCTCGCGCTCGACACGCTCGCGATCGCGGTCCAGTACGTCGCGGCGTTCAGCGAGCGGCGGACCGCCCGGCTCGTCCACCCGGCGTTGAACCGCGGGCTCCCCGCCTTCCTCGCCCCCGAGCCCGGCGTGAGCTCGGGATTCATGGTCCCGCAGTACCTCGCCGCGGCGCTCGTCAACGAGAACCAGACGCTCGTCCATCCGGCGAGCGCGAGCAGCCTCTCGACGTCGGCGGACCAGGAGGACTTCGTCTCGATGGGACCCTGGGCGGGGGCGAAGCTGCGTCGCATCCTCGACAACACGTGCAAGGTCGTCGCGGTCGAGTGGATGGTCGCCGGTCAGGCGCTCGAGCTCCGCCATCCCCGGTCCGGCGGCCGCGGAAGCGAAGCGGCGCTCCGGGCCCTGCGAACCCGCGTGACGGCCTGGACCCGCGATCGCAGCCCGTCGGCGGACATCGAGCGGATCGCCGCGGCGATCCAGGACCGCTCGCTCGTCAGCGAGGTCCGCGCGACGGTCCCGTTCTAGCTCGGCGGGGTCGCCGGGGACGGCGCGAGCGCCGCACCGACCGGGAACTGGACGGTCTGAGCGCACGCCGGGCAGACGTACTCGCTAAGCCCCCGGTGCCGAAGCGGCGTGCGGCACTT
>JASHUS010000124.1 GCA_030039865.1 Thermoplasmata archaeon | reverse complement strand
CGGAGCTCGGCCGGCGTGCGGCGCCCGAACTCGGCGAACATGCGGTGGCGGTGGAGGACGAGGAGCGGTAGATCGCCGGGCGTCGCGCGGCGCAGTCGGCCGGACCAGCGCGGCCGTCGGGCGCGGGCGCCCCGGGCGGCGCGCCGCTTACTGCGACTTCTTGAGCTCCGTGACGAGCTGGCCGACCGCGCTCTGGGCATCTCCGTAGAGCATCCGCGTGTTGTCCCGGTAGAAGAGATCGTTCTCGATCCCGGCGAACCCCTTTCCCTGGCCGCGCTTGATCACGATGATGTTCTTCGCCTGCTCGACGTCGAGGATCGGCATCCCGTAGAGCGGGCTCCCTTGGCGGTGGGCCGCCGGGTTGACGACGTCGTTCGCCCCGATGACGAGCGCGACGTCGGTCGCGGGGAACTCGGCGTTGATCTCGTCGCGGTCGAAGAGGCGGTCGTACGGGATCCCGGCCTCGGCGAGGAGGACGTTCATGTGGCCGGGCATCCGGCCCGCGACCGGGTGGATCGCGAACTTCACCGTGACGCCCTTCGCTTGGAGGAGGTCGGCGAGCTCCTTCACCTTCTGCTGCGCCTGCGCGACCGCCATCCCGTAGCCGGGGACGATGACGACCTGGCTCGCGTAGGCCATCTGGACCGCGGCGTCGGCCGGCTCGATCGGCTTCATCGAGCCCTGGATCGCCGCGCCCGTCTCCTCGGTCGCCCCGAACGCGCCGAAGAAGACGTTCGAGACGGACCGGTTCATCGCCTTCGCCATGAGGAAGGTGAGGAGCGAGCCCGCCGCGCCGACGAGGACGCCCGCGATCACCATCGCGTAGCCCGCGTCGCCGAGCGGCCCGTTCACGAGCGCGAAGCCGTCGAGGCCGACCGCGATCCCCGTCAGCGCGTTGAACAGGCTGATGACGACCGGCATGTCGGCGCCGCCGATCGGCAGCGTGAGGAGGACGCCGTAGAGGAGGAGGAAGACGAAGAACGGCAGGAGCCAGAACGCGTCGAGGCCGACGAGCGCGTAGCCGCCGAAGCCGACCCCGACGACGAGGACCGCGGTGTTGATCACCTGGCGGCCCGGGAGCACGATCGGCTTCGACGTCATCCAGCCCTGGAGCTTCAGGAACGCGATCAGGCTGCCCGCGATCGAGATCGATCCGATGATCGCGCCGGCGACGCTGAGCACGGCGGTCGACCGGTTCGCGAGGCCGCCCAAGAGCTCGACCGCGGCGATCGCCGCCGCCGAGCCGCCGCCCATCCCGTTGAAGATCGCGACCATCTGGGGCATCGCGGTCATCTTGACGACGCGCGCCCAGTACCAGCCGCCGAGGCCGCCGATCGCGACGCCGAGGAAGATCAGGAGGAAGTTCGAGAGGTGCGGGCTGAAGAACGTCGCGACGACGGCGGCGAGCATCGCCCCGCCGGCGAAGACGATCCCGCGGCGCGCGGTCGCCGGCCCGCTCATCGCGCGCAGGCCGAGAATGAAGACGAGGACGGCGGCGACGTACACCGCGTCGATCGCGTCCGAGACCCCGGCGGTCACTTCGGACCCCCCTTCGACCGGGCGCGGTCGAACATCGCGAGGATGCGGACGGTCACCATGTAGCCGCCCGTGACGTTGAGCGCGCCCATGATCACGGCGACGAGCCCGATCGCCTCTTCGAGCGGCGTCGTGGCGAGGCCGAGCGCGACGATCGCCCCGACGAGGACGATCCCGTGGATGAAGTTCGACCCGCTCATCAGCGGGGTGTGGAGCAGCACCGGCACCCGGCTGATGACCTCGTAGCCGACGAACGCGGCGAGGATCGCGATGTAGAGGGCCGTCCACGGGTCCGCGGCCATCTACTTCTTCCCTCCCGCGAGGAGCTCGGCGGTCGGCTGGTGGCGCACCTCGCCGTTCGCGACGAGCAGGCTCGCGGCGAGGATCTCGTCCGAGTAGTCGGTGACGAGTGCCCCGTCCTTCGTGACGAGGAGGTCGAGGAACGACTGCAGGTTCTTCGCGAACATCTGGCTCGCGTGGAACGCGCTCTGGCTCGGCAGGTTGAGCGGCCCCGCGATCGTCACGCCGTGCGCGACGATCGTCTCACCGGGCTTCGTGAGCTCGCAGTTGCCGCCCGTCTCGGCGGCGAGATCGACGATGACCGAGCCCGGCCGCATGCGCGCGACCATCTCGTCGCGCACGAGGATCGGCGCGCGGCGTCCGGGGATCGCGGCGGTCGTGATCACGATGTCCGCGTCCGCGACGGCCTTCGCGACCATCGCGGACTCCTGCTTCTTCTCCTCGTCGGTCAACTCGCGCGCGTAGCCGCCCGTGCCCTCCGCGTTGATCTGGAGCTCGAGGAATTTCGCGCCGAGACTGCGGACCTGCTCGCCCGCGGCGCGGCGGACGTCGTAGCCCTCCACGATCGCGCCGAGACGTCGGGCGGTCGCGATCGACATCAGGCCTGCGACCCCCGCGCCGAGGATGAGGACCTTCGCCGGCCGGATCGTACCGGCGGCGGTCGTCAGCATCGGGAGGAACTTCGGGGTCAATTCGGCCCCGATGAGCGCGGCCCGGTATCCGGCGACCGTCGCCTGGGAGCTCAACACGTCCATGCTCTGCGCCCGCGTGATGCGCGGGACGAGCTCGAGCGCGAAGGCCGTCAGCTTCGCGTCCCGCATGCGCGCAACGAGGTCGAGGTTCCGGCTCGCGTTCATCACCGCGACGACGACCGTCCCCGGGGCCATCGCGGCGATCTCCTCGGCGTTCGGCGGTTGTACCTTGAGCACGATCTGGGCACTCTCGAACAAGTGCGTACGGTCCGTATCGACCGTCGCACCCGCCGCCGCGTAGACCTCGTCGGGGTATCCCGCCGCGAGACCCGCACCGGCCTCGACCGCGACGAGCCGGCCCGCCTTCGTCAGGGCCTTGACGACATCGGGGACGAGCGCGACTCGCCGCTCCCCGGCGCTGACCTCCCGCGGAACGGCTATCGAAATCGCCATCGAACGCCGGGCCGCGGACCCGGGATGAGATTATAGCAGTAACCTCGGGCCCGCCGGTCCGAGGGGCTTCGCGTGCGACGTCGACGCCCGGGCCCCACGCGAACGCCTATCAAGCCCGGCTCGGTCCGTCGCGCCGATGCCCGGACGCTCCGGTGCGGGCGGATCGCCGCGACCGTTCGATCGGGTCGTCGAAGGCGATGCGCGCGCGGTGCTCGATTCACTCCCTGAGGGGAGCGTCCATCTCGCGATCACGAGTCCGCCGTACAACCTCCGCCGGCCGTACCACGGCTACGCTGACGACCGTCCGCACGAGGAATACCTCGCCTGGCTCGGCGACGTCTGGCGCTCGCTCTACCGCGTGCTCGTGCCCGGCGGCCGCTTCGTCCTCAACGTCGCGCCGACCTCGATCAAGGACTTCCGCCCGATCCACCACGACCTCTCGACGGACCTGCGCCGCTTGGGCTACATCATGCGCACGGAGATCATCTGGTACAAGCAGACGATGGGACGCCGGACGGCGTGGGGCAGCTGGCGGAGCCCGTCCAATCCGCACATCGTGCCGTCCTGGGAGTACGTCCTCGTGTTCTCGAAGGGCCAGTGGAAGCTCCCCGGGGACCGGGCCCAGATCGACATCAGCGCGAAGGAGTTCGAGACGTTCTCGGATGGATTCTGGGCGATCCCGCCCGAGCGGCGGCGCAACGGACATCCCGCGCCGTTCCCCGAAGGTCTGATCGAGCGGCTCGTGAAGTTCTACTCGTACCGGGGGAACGTCGTGGTCGACATGTTCGGGGGGACCGGCACCGTCGCCGCGGTCGCGCGCCGCCTCGGCCGGCACTACCTACACATCGACACCTCGGACGAGTACTGCCGGAGCGCGCTCGCGCGGATCCGGGCCGCGCGTCCTCCGCGGGGATCGCCGATCCCGGCGCCGGCGCTCGCGACCGGTCCGATCGTCGGGCCGGTCCTAGGACCCCGCGAGTAGTTCGGAGAACAGCGCGAGGTATTCGCGGGTTTGCGCGTCGTAGCTGCGGCTCCCGAACGCCCGGTATCCGGCCTCTCCGATCGCGCGGCGTCGCTCAGCCGAGCCGAGGAGCGGATCGAGCAGCTCCGCCGCCGTCTCCGCGGTATTGGGCTCGAGCCGGAGGTAGTCGCGCCCGGGCGTACCTTCCTCGACGTTCGCGGCGGCCGTCGTCACGACCGGGATCCGGAGCGCCGCGGCCTCCTGGACGACGGCGGGAAGCCCTTCGTAGCGGGTCGGCAGGAAGAACGCGTCGGACGCGAGGAGCAGGCGGCGCTTCGTCGGCGCGTCGACCGGTCCGAAGCTCCGGACCCCGTCCGAGGACGGCGCGGTGTTCCCGATGTTGAGCAGCACGACCGATCGACCGCGGGCGCGCAGGAGCTGGACGGCCGCGATCGCAACGTCGAGGCCCTTACGATAGGTGTCCTCGCCGATGAATGAGAGCGACGCGACCCCCTCCGCGAGCCCGACGGATCGGCGGGCTTCGGCCCGCTCCTCGTCGGACGGATCGGCCTCGGGGTCGACTCCGTTGTAGATCACGCGGATCCGGGGGGACGGCACGCGGTAGAGTCCGCTCACTTCCCCACCGACCGCGCGGGA
The DNA here is from genome assembly GCA_030039865.1 of Thermoplasmata archaeon. Lineage (GTDB taxonomy): Archaea > Thermoplasmatota > Thermoplasmata > Lutacidiplasmatales > UBA184 > Lutacidiplasma. Next base: position 361 of record JASHUS010000124.1, on the reverse strand, counting down.
GCACGCGACGCAGGCATCCGCCGTGCGGGCCGCGCCGCCCTCGAGCCAGCGCACCGCCGCGCGATCCGGATAGTACCCGATCTGCGGCCCGAGCGAGCGCGGCCGACGCCGCCGTGACTCCTCGAGGAATCGCAGGGCGACCCCATGAAACGCTTGCACGCCGACCGGACCCCGGGCGCCCCGCCCGCGCCGCGCCCGGCGCACCCGGTCCATGACGAACGTCCCGCCGTTCTCGTTGTGCGCGACGAGGACGTCGCGATCGGGGGACAGGGCGCGCGCGGCGCGCCAGGAGTACGCGAGGCTCGGACCGTACGGGAGTCGGACGGGCGGCCGCGCCGGGACGGGTACCCCCCGCATCCCC
>JASHUS010000123.1 GCA_030039865.1 Thermoplasmata archaeon | reverse complement strand
GTCGCAGACCGTGACGTGGAACGGGTCGCCCCCGGCCCAGAGCGCCCGGCCCGACGCGAGGAGGCCGTACGCATCGCTCGCCGGCGTGCACGCGTACGCGCCGCTCGCGAAGCCGTAGCCGACGACAGCGCCGAAGCAGATCAGGAAACCGACCGAGACCGGTACCCAGTCGAGCCAGGCGACGTCCGAGCGCCCGGTGAGGCGAGCCAGGGCCCGTCGCCCCGATGCCCGCAGGCCGCGCCCCCGGTCCGATTCGGCATGCACGAGCGCGAGGTTCGCGCCGGCGAAGGCCGCGAGGACGAGGCCCGTGACCAGCGCGTACCCGCCCATCGTCGGAGGCGGAACCGGCGAGCCGAACGACGATATTTCAGCGCTCGGGCCCCGGAGCCGGGGCGTACCGGGGCGGCCCCGGAGGAGCCCCGGCGCGCCGGATGCGGGCCTCCTCCTGACGGACGATCACGACGAGCAGGTAGAGCAGTACGGCCGAGAGGACGACGCCGATGAGCTCGTACGGCCACCAGATGCCGAGCGTCTCGCCGAGATAGGCGATCGCGACCTCGACGTCGATCGCGGCGAGGCTCCCGTAGAGGAGCAACCCCTCGTTCACCGCCGTCCCGAGCAGGATCACGGGCACGAGCCAGAGCACGAAATGGAAGTCGAGGTACTGCGAGAGCGACATCACGCCCAGCAGCGGGATCGCGACCGCGGCCCGGACCGAGTACCGACGCAGGCCGACGAACAGGACGAGCGCGAGGAGGATCGCGCCCTGCACCGCGGCGCTCGCGAGGGACGGGAGCAGCCAGCCCTGCCGGATCAGCACGGCGAAGAGGTTGAGCGTGAAGCCCGAGCCCCGTTGAAACTCCCCGAGATAGACGATGTTGATCGCGTCCCAGCCCCAGAGCGCGAAACTGAGGGCGGCCGCCGCGAAGAAGACGGCGAGCACTCCGACCAGACGGGCGAGGCGGGCCCGGTCGCTCGCGCCGGCCGCCCCGAGCAGCGGAAAGAGCGCGGGGAACCGCGCCGTGCTGAGGAAGGCGGCGAGGCCCTGGAGGAGACGGCTCCGACGGCCGTCGAGCGAGAGCGCGTAGAGGAACAGAAGGATCGAGACCGGGACGATCGCGTTGTCGACCCCGATGTTGGTCGCGATGTTGGGCAGATAGAGGATCGAAACCGTCGCGAGCACGGCGAAGTAGCGTCGATCGGGCCCTCCGACGAGCCAGACGAGCGGGACGACGGCGAGCGCGAGCAGTTGCCAGACGATCCAGACCCCCGCGACTGTTCCCGACAGGGCCGCGAGCGCGTTGAGGCTCACGGCGGCGAGCCCGTACGGGATCGGGTCGAGCATGGGGTGGCTGCAGTACTCGACGAGGAACGGATTCCCTCCGCGGAGCGCCGCCTGTCCCGAGACGAGCAGCGCGAGGGAGTCGTCCCCGCAGTGGAGCGTGCTCACCTGCCAGACGACGTTGACGGCGCTCAGCGCGGCGAGCGGAACGAGCAGGTACTCGAGGCGCAGCCAGCCCCAGTCGGGGCGCCGCGTGATCGCGCGCTGCAGGCGGTCGACCGCGCGTCGCACGGCGGCCGCCCGGGGCCAGCGATACGCGAGGACGAGCAGGCTGAGGGCGATGCTGACGATCAGCAGCGCGCTCGAGCCGAGGAATCCGAAGTCGGTCACCCGACGTGCTCACGGGCTCGGCCCTCGGTCCTTCGGTCGCTCGATGGGGGCGCGATCAGACGCCAGCGCCAGGTGAGCGCACTCCCGATCCCGATGCCGAGGGAGAGCGCCAGGGCGAGGCCGGGCAGCGCCGGGCCGTTCGCGAGGAGCCAGAGGTCGAGGACGGGAAGGGCGACGGCCACACTGACGAGCGTGCTGATCAGGATCCAGGTGCGCGCGTCGGTGCCGCCCTTCGCCGCTCCGCGGTCAACACGCCACGGCCCGTTCCAGGCCCGCCACCAGATCGCTGCCGCTACGATCGCGACGAGGCCCGCGAGGAGGGCCCCGCGCCCGGACGTGCCGAACGGCACCATCAGCGCATCGAGGATCACGAGCCCGAAGAGGACCGCCGAGGCCGAAACGACCGCGAGGGCCGGCAGTCCGGCGACGCGCGTCCGGTCGATGCGCGATCGGGCGAGCCGCCGGGCGATCCCCGGCCGGTCCGCCCACCCACGGGCGAGGGCGAGCAGCGGGAGGTAGAAGATCGCGAAGATCCAGACGAGCCAGACCGGATAGTTGAGGAGCAGCGAAGCGCTCCCGCCCTTCGTGCATTGGGAGAGCCGGTCCGCGAGGACCGCCGGACAGAGGACGGCGGTCCCTCCCCAGACGAGGAACGGGGCCAGGAAGGCGAACGTCACGCCGATCGTGATCAGCGAATCGACCCAGCGACGTCGGACGAGGTAGTACACGAAGACGAAGGCGTTCGCGAACTGCTTGCAGCCGAGGGAGAGGTACTCCGCCCACTTCTGGCGCTTCCCTTCGATGCCGGCGAAGCCGAGCGTCAGGAGCAGCAGAACCGGCAGGTCGTTGTACCCGCTGGCCGCGACGAGCAGGACGTACGGCTGCGCGAGCATCGTGGCGGCGTCGAACCGGCGACGGACCAAGAGGACCATCGCCACCCAGCAGCCGAGCGTGAACCACTTGTAGTTCACGAACGGGATCTGGAGGAACATCAGGAGGGGGAGGTAGAGGTAGTACGACTGCGAGCTCAGGGTCCTCCCGTACTGCTGGTAGGTGAAGACGAGCTGCGTCGTGTACGGATCGTTCCCGGCGAGCGTGAACGCGGCGAAGCGCGGCGTCGTGAACGGCTCGTCGGTCAGGCCGTTGCCCCATCCCGTCAGTACCGATAGGATCCCGAACGCGACACCGGCCGCGAGCAGGAAGTACACGAAATCGATCCGGCGAGGCACGCCGATACGGCGAAGCATCACGGGGAACGCCAGCGCGAGGATGCCCAGCGCGACGAACCCGAACTCGTTGGTCCGACCGGGGTAGAGCCAGAGCAGCGTGATGATGAGGAAGGCCGGCAGGGCGGCGGCCATCCACGCCGCCAGGTAGCGCGCACCGCGCGACGCGCGCGAGACCTCGATGGCCCCGGCGCGCATCCCTGCCATCCCGTCCTACGGCCGGCCGGCGACCGGTCCGACGGCGAGCGTGTGCGGGTCTATATCACGACTTCGCGAAACGGTCGCGGCCGCCGGCGGCTCAGTCCGCGAGCGCGAAACCGGCCAGCTCGAGCACGTCCCCGTGCCCTCGCGCGATCTGGCGCCGCGAGAGCTGCGCCGTCTCGAGCGAGCGGAGCTCCCGCCAGGCCGGAGGTGTCGCGCGCCCTTCCCGAGGCCAAGAACCTCGAAAGATGAACTGGAAGTCCCAGTGGTCACCGGATTCCGGGTCCAGCGGCGACGGGTAGGCCTCGGAGAAGGTCTCTGGCCCGCGGAGCGCGATATGTGGGTCCCCCAGCTCTTCCGTAGCGATCCGGCGCGCCGCGGCGGTCGGCGACTCGAACTCACGGAGGTGCGAGGCGGGCAGGATCCATCGGTCACGGACGTCGTTCAGGTGGACCTTCTGGAGCGCGGCCATCGCTTCCCACGGCGCGTCCAAACTCGGCCGGCCGAGCAGGACCCGCCGATCATCGCCTTCGGGTGTGAGGATCAGGTACGTCGACAGGCAGAGCCCGCCTTCGGGCACCGCCCACGCATGCCGGCCACGGACGTCCCGCTCCGTCGGCCGGTACCGGGCGAATCGGGGGCTCGGAGTTGTCGGGGATGGCACGCCCATCGGAGCCGACAACTGAGCGTCGGTTAATCCTTCTGCGCCCGCGCCCGAATCCCGGAGCATGGGCGCGGCCAGATTCGAACTGGCGACCTTCACCGTGTCAGGGTGACGTCATAACCACTAGACTACGCGCCCGTGCGGCCGCCCACCGACGTCCGACTCTTATACGTGTCGGCGGGCGAATGGTCCGCGGAACCGGACCATCGCTCTCGCAACGTCCGCCCGTATCGACAGGTGTATCACGCATGACCCCGATGCGCGTGGACCATGTCCCTTCGGGGGGCCGCGGCGCGACCGAAGATCCGCGTCTACCTCGCCGTCATCCCGATCGCACTGGTGCTCGCGCTCCCGGTGAGCGCCCTCGCAGGGACGACGCTGGCGAATTCCTCGTCGGCCCGGGAGCGGCAGGCCGGTGTCGAGGCTCCGCCGCTTGAGGTGGCGGTCCCGGACAACGCGTCCTACAATTGGCCGGAACTCCATGATAACCCGCAGCTGCTCGGGTACGCGGCCAACAGCCCGATCGCGACCACGAACGCGACGGATCTCGGTGTGGGCTGGGACACGGATCTCTACGGCTCGGCGCTCGACTCCCCCGCGGTCGCCTACGACCCCGCGCTCGGGGTGACGCTCGCCTACATCGGCACGGAGGCCGGGGATTTCCTCGGTGTCAACGTGCAGAACGGCCAGATCCTCTGGAGCGACTGGCTGGGCTCGATCATCCGCTCGTCCCCACTCGTCTACAACGGCTCGGTCTACGTGGGGACCTTCACGAATCCGGCGGTGCTGCGCCTCAACGCCTCGACCGGCGCCAAGCAGGCCCGGGTGATCAGCCCGGACCCGATCGAAGGGACCCCGACGGTCGCGACGCCCCCCGGCGGCGTGCCGACCATCTACATGCCGACGCTCGACACGGGCGACACCTCGGCGCCGCTCCTCGCACTCAACGCGGCGACGCTCGCCGTCGAGTGGAAATTCGATGACTACCACAAGGAGGCGGGATCCTGGGCGTCGGCCTCATACGGGGTGGACGCCGAGGGCCTCCCGCTCGTCCTCTTCGGCACGGACAATCCGGATTCCTCGATCTACGCCGTCGACGCCCTCAACGGGTCGCTCGTTTGGCGGTTCCAGTGCCTGAATCCGGACAACGGCGATTGGGACGTCGCCTCGGGGCCCGTGATCTCGCTGCCCGGCGTCAACGGCTTCGCCCAGGGCGTCGTCTATGCGATCAACAAGTACTCGTACACGTACGCGCTCGATCTCAACAACGGCACGCTGCTCTGGGAGACGGACTTCCGCAAGCTCGCGAACTTGAGCTTGGACGCCGGTGTCTCCCGCTCCACGGCCGCGCTCGACGGAACGAACCTCGTCTTCGGGTACGAGCAGGGTCTCATCGACCTGAATGCGATCACGGGGAAGGAGATCTGGATCTACCGCGATCCGACGTTGACCGAGTCGATCGCCTCCCCGGCGATCACCGGTGGCGGAGGCAACAGCGTGGTCGTGACCGGGGACGTCGGGGGCGACCTCGACGTCGTCTCCCTTGCCAAGGGGACCGCGCTCTACACCTATCCGACGGGAGGGTACATCACCGCCTCGCCCGCGGTCGTGGGAGGCAACATCGTCATCGCCTCCTCGAACGGGTTCCTCTACGACTTCGTGGTCGGAGGCGGAAATCCCGCCGCCCTCCCGACCACGGCGATCACCTCGCCGACCCAGGGGAGCGATCTCACGAACCCGAACGGCGACCTGGGCGTCGCGGGGTCAGCCTCGGACTCCGGTGGCGTCGGATCCGTCATCGTTGCGGTCCAAGAGGACGGGGCGGGGGGCCCCTGGTGGGACGCGACGACCGGCACGTGGTCCTCCGGCCCCGTCGGGAACGCTGCGACGCTCACCGCGCCGGGGGCGAGCTCAACCGCCTGGAGCTTCCGCTTCCCGGTTCCGAAGTCGGGCGCGACGTACGCGCTCTACGCGAACGCGGTCGCGAGCTCCGGCCCGACAGACCTCGTCGGGGACCAGGTCGACTTCTCGGTCGCGTACGATACCGTGGGCCCGCACCTCGAGGTGAGCCCGTCGTTCGTCGCGCCCGGCGGGAGCGCGACCGTCACGGGCGGCGGGTTCGCGCACAGCGAGAAGATCACCCTGACGGTCGACGGCGCGAAGGTCGGTGCCGTGACGTCGAACGCGACCGGCGCCTTCGCCCCCACGACGATCGAGATCGCGACCAACGCGACGTTCGGGTTCACGTCCATCGCGGCGACCGGGAAGAACGCGTCGCAGTCGAGCAGCGCTCCGCTCGCGATCACGAACTCCTGGGACCAGGCCGGGGCCGGCCCCGGCCAGTCCGGCTACGAGCCGAACGACGAGATCCTGAACAATCTCGTCTATCCCGGGAACAATACGTGGGTCAAGCTCGCGTGGTACTTCGCGAGCGGCGCCGCGTTCAATGCCTCCCCGGCCATCGTCGATGGGGTCGCCTACCTCGCCGACACCACCGGCGAGGTCTTCGCGGTGGCGACCGACAACGGGGGGCTCCTCTGGACGTACACCCTCGCGTCGGGTGCGGCGATCGAGGGCTCGCCCGCGGTCGACGCCTCGCTCGGCCTCGTCTTCGTCGGGGCGAACGACGGGACCGTCTACGCGATCTCGATATCGAACGGCACGCTCGCCTGGTCGACGGACCTCGGCGGGGAGCTCGCCGCCCCCGTCTTCGCGGACGGGCGGCTCTACGTGACGTCGAGCACGGGAACGGTCGCTTCGCTCGAGGAGACCACCGGCAAGGTCGCGTGGTCGAAGAGCCTCTCCAGCTCGATCGCGGCGGCCCCTTCGCTGGACCCGACGAGCGATCTCCTCGTCGTGACGGACCTCGGCGGCGATGTGATCGCGCTCAACGCCAGCAGCGGCGCGACCCGCTGGACGTTCGCCACCGACGGGGCGGTCCACGACCCGGCGGTCCTCGCCGAGGGCGAGGTGTTCGTCGGCTCGGACGACGAGCACGAGTACGCGCTCACCGAGACCGGAGGATCGCTGCTCTGGTCGTACGACGCGGGGGCCGCCATCGAGACCGCCGCGACGATCGATCCCGATCACTCGGTGCGGCCGTTCGCCGTGGCGTTCGGCACCGTGACCGGGCGCGTCGATGAACTGCGCGGCTCTACGGGGCTCCTCCGGTTCCAGGTCGATCCCGGTAGTGGCCACGCCATCGTGGGGATCGCATCGGTCGCGGGAGTCCTCTTCTTCGAGATCTCGACCGGTGAGGTGGGGTCCGTTCGCGCCTACCCGAGCACGAACGCCATCTTCTGGCACCGGCTGACGGGGGCGGACCTCGCGAGCGCGCCCGCGATCGTGGACGGGACGGTCTACGTCACCGGCGAGGACGGCGACCTCTACGCGTGGGACACCAACGGCCAGCCGCCGCTCTAGAGGACCACGTACGCCTCGGAATCGCCGCCCGCCCGTTTCGAAGGATGTATAACCTAGGGCAGGGGTGCGCCCCGGGCATGACCGCACTCGACGCGCCGTTGCATCGCCGCATTCGCGCCGGGCTTCTCGTGAGCATCGTGGCACTCGTCGCGTTGCTCATGATCGCCCCGACGGGATCGTACCTCGGCGTCGCCGGGACGTCGGCCGCCCGCGACCTCGCTCGGACGACGGACGCGGCCGTTCGCGTCGGGCAACCGGCCGCGGGGCCCAATTCGGCGATCTACAACTGGCCCGAACTTCACCTGAACAACGCCCTGACCGGCTACTACAAGAACACCACACTCTCCACCGCGAACGCCTCCGAACTCGGGGTCCACTGGGCGTTCGAGATGTACGGTCAGGCGATCGACTCTCCCTCGGTCGCGTACAATCCGATCCTCAACGAGACCCTCGTCTACATCGGCACGAATCCGGGCTACCTGATGGCGATCAACCTCGCGACCGAGCAGGTCGTCTGGTCGGATTGGCTCGGCACGCCGATCGCCTCGTCCCCCACGATCAGCGACGGGTCGCTCTACGTCGCGACCGACCGCAACTCCGCCCTCTACAACATCAACGACACGACCGGTGTGATCCAGTGCTCCCTCCCGATCCCGTTCATCGTGCAGAGCACGGCGACCGTCGCGACCCCGCCCGGAGGCGTCCGGTCGGTCTTCATCGGGGCCGAGAACACCGGGGCGAACGGGCCGATCTACGCGATCAACGCGGGCAACTGCTCGGTCGAGTGGTCGTACGCCGGCTACGCGATCATCACCGGTAACTGGGACCCGGTCTCCTACGCGGTGAGCCAGAACGGGACCGGCGTCGTCCTCATCGGCACCGCGAACCCCGACTCCGCGATCTACGAGTTCAACGCCGTAACCGGCCAGCTCTACTGGCGGTACATGACCTACTTCCCGCCCGGCGGCAACTTCGACATCGGCGCCGGCGTCACGATCTCCGCCCCCGGCGTGAACGGGTTCAAGTACGGTGTCGCGTACACGGACAACAAGTACGGCGATCTCGTCGCCCTCAACCTCTCGTCGGGCAAGGCGATCTGGAACGAGAACATCAACAACTTGACGGGCGGAAAGCCCCCGTCCCGGGCGACCCCGGCGCTCGCCGGTGACAACCTGATCATCGGCCACCAGGGCGGCGTGCTCGACATCAGCGCGATCAACGGATCCGTACTCTGGCAGTACAAGGATCCGACCGACACCGAGGTGCTCTCCTCGCCGGCGATCGTCGGCGCGAAGCAGGCGACCGCGGTGATCGTCGCCGCGGACCTGAGCGGGGCCGTCACGGTCCTCTCGCTCGCCACGGGTTCGGTGCTCTACTCGTATCAGACAGGCGGCTACATCACCGGCTCGCCCGCGATCTACGACGGGAACATCCTCATCGACTCGACGGACACGCTCCTCTACGATTTCCAGGTCGGCGGCGGGAACGACGCCACGCTCCCCTCGACGACCTTGAGCTCGCCCGCGTACGAGGCCAAGGTCTCGAACCCGAAGAGCGGGATGGAGACGGTCTACGGGAACGCGACCGACCCGGTCGGCGTGACCGAGGTCGGGGTCGCGGTCGAGGCGGGCGGCGTTGGCACGCCCTGGTGGGACGGCACGACCGGCAGCTGGGTCGCCGGACCGTACACCAACTACGCGACGCTCGGGTCGCCCGGGGCGACCTCCACCGCGTGGACGTACCAGTTCCCGGTACCGGTCGGCGGGGCCGCGTACACCGTCGAGGCGAACGCGATCTCGCTCTCGGGCCAGACCGACAACATCGGCGCGAGCACGGCGTTCACCGTCCTCGCGAGCACGACCGCACCGCATGTCAAGGCGAATCCCACGACCGTCGCCCCCGGCGGCACGACGACCATCAACGGCGGTGCGTTCGGCCACGGCGAGCTCGTGACGATCCGCTTCGTCAACGAAACGCTCGCGACCGAGCGCGCGAGCAAGACGGGCTACCTCGCGAACATCAAGGTCAAGATCCCGACCAACGCGAGCTTCGGCCTCAACGCGATCACGGCGACGGGGGCGTCCACCGGCAAGATGGCGACCACGTCGATCGAGGTGTTGAACGACTGGGACGCGGTCGGCAACAACGCGACCCACACGGGCAACGAGCCGAACGACCTGACGTTCTACGACCAGATCGCGGTGGGGACGGGCAATTTCATCCACGTCGCGTGGTACTACACCGCCGGCGTCCCGATCAACGCGTCACCGGTCGTCGCGAACGACGTCGTCTACTTCGGCGACACGGCGGGCACCGTCTACGCGCTCGACGTCCATAACGGCGGCTCGTATTGGACGGTGTCCCCCACGGGCGGCTCGCCGATCGAACAGGACGCGGTCGATCCGACGCTCGGACTCCTCTACGTCACCGCCCAGAACGGGAGCATCTACGCCCTCTCGACCGCAACGGGCGCGACGGTGTGGTCCGACGATATCGGCGGGAATCTGAGCGCGCCCGAGATCGCGACCCACGGCCTCTACATCGCGTC
>JASHUS010000122.1 GCA_030039865.1 Thermoplasmata archaeon | reverse complement strand
GAGATCACGCTGAAGTTGCTCACCCGGTCCGACTCGGGCGCGTTCGTCGCGGCGCCGACCACGTCGATCCCCGAGTGGCCGGGGGGCGCGCGGAACTGGGACTACCGGTACGTCTGGATCCGCGACGCCGCGTTCGCGGCGCAGTGCTTCGCGCTCATGGGCCACATGAGCGAGTGCCGCGCGTTCCTGCACTGGCTCGTCGACGTGCTCCACCGCGCCGCCGATTCGGGAGGGCTGCGCGTCATGTACGGCACGCACCCGGGCGCCGAGCTCGACGAGCGCACGCTCCCCCAGTTCTCCGGATACCTCGACTCCCGGCCGGTCCGGGTCGGCAACGCGGCGTCCCGGCAGTTCCAGCTCGACATCTACGGCGAGCTGCTCGACGCCGCGCGGCTGCTCGCGGAGATCGAACGGGATTCGTTGACGCGGACGTGGCCGCTCCTCGAGCGGCTCGCGGACGAGGTCGTCCGCCAGTGGCGACGACCGGATCGCGGGATCTGGGAGCTGCGCAGCCGCCCGGCGCACTACGTCTACTCGAAGGTCATGGCGTGGGTCGCGCTCGACCGGGCGGCGGCGCTGGGCCATCAGTACGGCGCGCGCGAGCGCACCGCGCGCTGGGAACTCGAGTGCGATCGAATCCGCGCGGCCGTGCTCGAGCGGGGATTCGACCGCCGGCACGGCACGTTCGTCCGGTCCTTCGAGCATCGGGCGCTCGACGCATCGAACCTGCGGATCCCGCTCGTCGGCTTCCTCGCGCCCGATGACCCCCGGATCGCGGGGACGGTCCTTGCGATCGAACGGAACTTGAGCGTCGGTCCGTTCGTCCGCCGTTTTCTCCCGAGCGCGCAGACCGGCGGGCCCGAGGGGGCGTTCCTCCCGTGCTCGTACTGGCTCGTAGAGTGCCTCGCCCGGGCCGGGGAACGCGAGCGCGCCAAAGCGAACTTCGACGCGCTGTTCGTCGCGGCCGGGCCGCTCGGACTCCTGCCGGAGGAGTACGACCCGGCCCGGCGCCTGCCGCTCGGGAACTACCCGCAGGCGTTCACGCACATCGCGATGCTTCGCGCGGCGTTGTCCCTCGGGCTTTCGGTGGTTCCCGCGTCGATCCTCGAGCAGCATCCGGCGCTCGCGCAAGGGGTGCGACGCCGACCGCTCGTCGACCGGATCCGAGCGGACTTCCCGCAGCGGAACTTGCCGGAGCCCACGATGCCCCCTCGGGCCCCTCGCGAGGGCCACGGCGCTTCGGGGCACCCGACGACCTGAACCGGTGACGCCGACCGCTCGCGGGCCCGGTCTCTCGTAACCGATCGGGTAGGCCCGAGACAAGCCTACAAAAGGGGCTGGTCCGGCTCGAGAAGCGGAGGAGCCCAGACGATGGCAGAAGAATGCGCCGACTGCGGAGCCACGTTCAGCGCGCCCGCCGAATTGGTCCGCCACATGCAGAGTGCCCACTCGGGTGGGGACGCGCACGCGAGCCTGAAGATGAACCCGGAAGCGGATCGACCCGGACTCGTGTGCGCCCTCTGCGGCCAACGATTCCGCAATCGACAGGAGCTCGCCCGCCACAATCTCGCTCCGCACTACCGGTCGAATCAACCGCCCCGCACGCCGGTCCCCGCGTATCAGGCGCTGTACTGACCCACGCCGATCGCTCGGAGACGCCACGCGACCAGCAGGGTGCCGGGCCCGGCAGGACGCCGGCCGAGTCTGCGAGGTTCGACTCAGGCACCGCGCGTCGCGGGAGTGCGCCGCCGTCCGCGTCGCGAGCGGCTCCGGCGGGCCGCGACGCGCATCTGGCGGGCTCGGTGGTTTCGCTTCTTGGCCGCTCGCGTCGGCCGCCGGTGAGGTTTTCGCGTCAGGTCCATCCCTCGACAGGTTCGGCGAGAAAGGTCCCGCCTTTAAGCGCGACGCCGGGACGGCGCCCGACGCTCGACCGTTCCCGCGGTGTCGCTACAGGTCCTTGAGGATGCGCTCGATCTCTTTCGCGGCCGCGTCGAGCTCCTGGGACGCGCGGCGTACGGCCTTCTTCGCCGACTCCGTGGGCTCCTTCACCGCGACCTCGGCCCTCGAGGCGAGCCGGCGCGTCAGTTCGGCCGAAGATTCCGCGAGATCGCGCGCCGCCTTCCGTGTGTCTTCGAGGAGATCCCGGAACGTATCCCGGGTCGGCGGCGGCGGCACCACGGCCGCGCCGCAGGCGGGACACTGGGCCGCGCCCGGCGGGACTTCCCGGCCGCAACTCGAGCAGTTCATGACCCCTCGCCGAGCCGGCAGCGATACTTACTCCTTCGCGGAGGGGGGCGCGCCCCCCTCACCACCGGTGTTCAGTCCGTCGTTGCCGGGCCGCGTCCCGGTCCGGCGGCGGGGAGGGCGCGCCTCGTCCTCGAGGTGGACGCCCGCGCCCCCGGCCCCGGGGCGGGCGACCTTGGGGTCGTCCCCGGGCGCCCGGGCCCGGACGCTCGAAACGGGAAGGCGCCGCAGCTCCGTAATCGAACCCCGGAATGCGCGCTCGCCGCACCTCAAAACCGAGGAGCCGCTCGATCTGGGCGAAGTCGTCGTCCTCCTCGGGGCTCAACAGCGTGTAGGCGTCCCCGCTCCGCTGGGCGCGCGCGGTCCGACCGACGCGGTGGACGTACGCCTCCGCCTCGTGCGGGACATCGTAGTTCACGACGTGACTGACGCCTTCGACGTCAATCCCCCGGGCCGCGATGTCGGTCGCCACGAGCACGCGGTGATGGCCCCCGCGGAACCCTTCGAGGGCCCGGATGCGCTGGCTCTGGCTGCGGTTACCGTGGATGACGCTCGTCGGGATCCCCCACGCGGAGAGCTGACGGGCGAGGCGGTCGGCTCGATGCTTGGTCCGGGCGAAGACGAGGACGCTCGACATCGTCTCGTCGCGCAGGAGCTCGCGCAGGAGACCCGACTTGAGATGCGCCGGGACCGGGAGCGCGAGGTGCGAGACCCCCACGGCCGCGACGACCGTCGGATCGACGTGGACCATCCGCGGATTACGGAGGAACTCCCGGGACAGCTGGACGATCTCGGGAGGCATCGTGGCCGAGAAGAGCATCGTCTGGCGTTCGCGGGGCAGGCGACCGAGGATCTTGCGAACATCGGGGAGGAAGCCCATATCGAGCATCCGGTCGGCCTCGTCGAGCACGAGGATCCGGAGGGCGGAGAAGTCGACGTACCCCCGATTCATGTGATCGAGCAGTCGACCCGGGGTCGCGATGATCACCTCCGCGCCGCCGCGCAAGGCGCGGACCTGCGGCTCCATCCCCACGCCGCCGTAGACCGCCGCGCCCAGTCGTTTCGTGTAGTGGCCGAGCTTCTTGAGGAACGTCTCGGCCTGGAGCGCGAGCTCTCGGGTCGGCGTGAGGACGAGCGCATAGATCCGCCCGGGCGGCAGATCGAGCGTGCGCTCG
>JASHUS010000121.1 GCA_030039865.1 Thermoplasmata archaeon | reverse complement strand
TCCGGGAGCTTCGAGACGTCGAGCACCTTCTCCCGCCAGAGCTTGTACGTGTCGTTGTACGTGACGCACGGGGAGAGGTCCTCGACGAAGGCGAAGCCGCGGCCCTCGCGGTTGAAGCGCAGCGCCTCGGCGAGGATCGCGGTCATCCCCTTCGGATCGCCCGAGAACGTCCGGGCGATGAAGTTCGGCGCGGGGATCGAGAGGGCGGTCAGGATCGGTCGGAACGGCGGCTCGATGTTCCCCTCGAAGCCGATCTCGCTCGTCGGGGATGCCTGGCCCTTCGTGAGCCCGTACGTCTCGTTGTTCATGACGATGTACAGGATCGACGCGTTCTTCTTGAACGCGTGCATGAAGTGCCCCATCCCGATCGCGTAGCCGTCCCCGTCGCCGCCCGCCGCGACGACCGTGAGCGACGGGTTCGCGAGCTTCACCCCGACCGCCTGCGCGAGGAGCCGGCCGTGGAGCGCGTGGAGCCCGTTGATCTCGAGGAAGTTGTGGATCGAACCGGAGCAACCGATCCCGCCGACGAGGACGAGCTCGTGCGTCGGGATCTTGAGATCGGCGGCGGCGCGCTTCACCGCGGCGAGCACGCCAAAGTCGCCACACCCGGGGCACCAGATCGGCTGGACCGCCTTCGCGGACTGCGTCATGGCTAGGCCGCCTCCTTCACGTCGGCGATGATCTGGGGCGCGCGGAACGAGTAGCCGTCGTACTTCAGGATCGAGCGGAGCTTCTCGTGATGCCAGGGTAGGTGCTCCCGGATCAGCCGGGCGAACTGACCGGTATAGTTGTGCTCGACGACGTAGGCCACGTCGACGCCCTTCAGGAACGGGTCGAGCTCGTGGACCGGGACCGGATAGACCGTCCGGGCCTGGAAGTAGCGGGTCGCGACGCCTCTCGCCTCGAGCAGGTGCATGGCCTCCGTGATCGGGCCCGAGGTCCCGCCGTACCCGATGAATCCGACCTTGGCGCTCGCGGGCCCGTAGAGGCGGGCGGACGGGAGCTCATCGCGCACCCGCACCATCTTCTCCATCCGCTTACGCATCTGGCGGACGCGGTTGACCGGGTTGACGGAGACGTGGCCCCACTCGTCGTGTTCGTTGCCGGTCACTTCCGCCCAGACCCCGGGCGTCCCGGGGGGCGCCACGGCGCTGACGCCGTCGTCGGTGAACTCGTAGTACTTGTACTGCTGGAGCGCGGCCGCGGCCTCGGCGGTCAGCCGCTTGCCGCGGTCGATGCGGACATGGGAGAGCTCGAACCGCGGGCTCGTCACGGTGTTCTGGCAGAGCGCCTGGTCGAGGAGAAGGATCACGGGGACGCGCCAGCGTTCGGCGAGGTTCAGCGCCTCGATCGTGAGGTCGAAACAATCGACCGGAGTGGACGGGGAGACGATGAACCGCGGGTACTCGCCGTGCCCCAGATTGGCGAGGTGCGAGAGGTCGGACTGCTCGTTGCGGGTCGGTTGGCCCGTCGACGGTCCCACGCGCTGGCAGTCGGCCACGACGACCGGGATCTCCGCCGTCGCCGCGTGACCGATCCCCTCGGTCATGAGCGAGAGGCCCGGGCCGCTCGTGCTTGTCATGACGCGCGCACCGGTGTAGGCGGCGCCGATGATCATGTTGATCGCGGCGAGCTCGTCCTCGGCCTGGCGCACGACGCCGCCGTACGCCGGGAGGTACCGCTGCAGGTACTCCATGACCTCCGTGGCGGGCGTGATCGGGTAGCCCGCGAAGAAGCGCCCGCCGCCGACGACGAAACCGAGCGCGACGGCCTGGTTCCCGGTCGTGAGGATCTGATCGTGCGCGTCGCCGGTCGGGATGGTGTAACGGTTCGCCACGCCCGTCGCGTCGAGCGCGGCCTTCCGGCCGATCTCGAGCGCCTTGAGATTCTTCTCGAGGGCCTCGCCGCCGCGCCGCTGGAACCTGTCCTGGATGACCGCGCGCGTCGCGTCCACGTCGAACCCGAGGAGCACGGAGGCGGCACCGTAGGCGGCCGTGTTCTTGAAGATCGGTTGGCCGAGGGGCCCGCCGACCAGGGTCGCGAACGGAAAGCCCGCGGAGTTCGGGAGGTCGATGTGGAACCCCGTGGAATCGTAGATGACGAAGCCGTGGTCCGCGAGCTCGGCCTTGCCCATCTCGACCGCCTCGTTGTCGAAGGCGATCAGGACGTCGACCTCGGGCTTGACGGCGGCGATCGGTTCCCGGCTCCCCCGGACGGACGCGTCGGCATGCCCGCCGCGGATCCGCGAGAGGACGTTCCGCGACGTGTAGACGTACAGGCCGCGCTTCACGAAGTAGCGGCCGAGAAGGTCGGAGACCGTGAGGGTACCGTCGCCTCCCTGACCGCCGATCATGACGCTCAGGTCGGCGAGTTCGATCGGGGGACGCGGCTCGCCGGGGCCGGTGGTCTCGGCGAGGGGTACGGTGCGGGATGCGGGAGTGGTCATGTCGCCTCAGGTAACGGTCGGGGCCGTTTCGTACTTCGTTTGAGGTATGCGGGCTATTTAACCAAACTTCCAAGATACGCCGTGTCGCGGCCGGACGCGCGGCGAGCCTCGCCCGTCCGGCCTCGACAACCGTAATAGCACCAGAAACGCTAGTTCGCCGATGGCCGAGCCCCGGCTCGTCGAAGATTATCACGATCGGACCGCGGCCGAGCGCGCGATTGCGCCGTCCCTCGTGATCTGGGACGAGACGCTCCGCGATGGCGAGCAGATGCCCGGGGTACACTTCACCCCGGAGGAGAAGCTCGAGATCGCGACGATGCTCTCGGACGCCGGCGTTCCGCTGCTGAATGCCGGCATTCCCGTGGTCTCGGCGGAGGAGGCCCGCGCGGTCCGGCTGCTCGCGACGTCGGGCTTGAGGTCGCAGGTCCTGGCCGCGGCCCGCACGGTACCCGGCGACGTCGAGGCCGTGATCCAGAGCGGGGTCTCCCACATCGCCATCTTCGTCGCGGCGAGCAATGTCCACCTCCGATACAAGCTCAAGATGACCCAGGACGAGGTCCGGGCGGCCTCCGTGAAGTCCGTGCGGCGCGCGAAGGAAGCCGGCCTCCACGTCGCGTT
>JASHUS010000120.1 GCA_030039865.1 Thermoplasmata archaeon | reverse complement strand
ATTTCCTTCTTCGTTCCCTTCGCGTAATCGTAGCAGACGACGACCGTGCGACCGCGCGCGGCGACGGCATCCGAGCCGACGATCCGGAAACGATAGAGGAGCGAGAAGCTCGTACGACCCAGGGGGGCGGCGGGGGCGACCTCGCCGTCGAGCTCGGCGCCGTACGGCACCGGGGCGAGGTAGCGGCACGCGGCTTCGGCGATGATGATGTCGAGGTGCTTCGGGCTGAGCGGTACGCCGAGGAGCGGGAGGTAGTAGTCGCAGCGTAGCGTCTCCATGTAGGGAAAGTACGCGGCGTGGTTGAGGTGGTCGAGGACGTCGAGATCGTGGTACGGCACGTAGAAGCGGCGCCGGACCGGCCAGGGTCGGTCGGTCGTGGGGGGCGCCCCGGGCATCGGACCATCCGTCCCCTCTCCCTATATGGGTTCGACGGGGTGGGCCCGCGCGGCCCTGGGCCGGTCGCAGGGTCGTTTCCCAGATGTCGAACCTCCCGTCCGACTCCAGTGGAAAAGGGGGGGTGGGGGGGCCGGCCCCGGCCGCGGGGGAAATGGCACGGGCGGTCGCCCAAGTGCGGGAGCTCGTCCGGGTCCACTCGGCGCGCTTCGAGCGATCGATCCCGCTGATCGCCAGCGAGAACCTGCTCTCGCCGTACGCGAAGGAGCTCCTGATCAGCGACTTCCATTCCCGGTACGCCGAAGGCCTGCCCGGAGAGCGGTACTACGAGGGGAACGAGCAGGTCGACCAGGTCGAGAACCTCTGCCTCGACCTCGCGCGCCGGCTCTTCCGCTGCTCGTTCGCTGACGTCCGCCCGATCTCGGGCACGGTCGCCAACCTCGCGGTCCTGAAGGCGCTCGCCGAGCCCGGCGATCTCGTCGGGACGAGCCGGCTCGCGGACGGGGCGCACATCTCGAGCGCGGCGTTCGGGGCGTTCGGCCTCCGCGGCGTCAAGCCGGTCTACTATGCGTGGGACCCCGAACGGATGACGATCGACGTCGGCCGGACGAAGGAGATCCTGCGCGCGGTCCGACCGAAGCTCTGCCTGTTCGGCCTCTCGCTCTTCCTCTTCCCGATGCCGATCGACGAGCTCCGCCCGACGCTCGAGGACATCGGGGCACGCGGCTGGTTCGACGGAGCGCACGTCCTCGGCCTCATCGCGGGCGGGCAGTTCCAGGACCCGCTGCGCGAGGGATGCGTCGTGGTGAGTGGGTCGACCCACAAGACGCTCCCCGGGCCGCAGCACGGGATCCTGCTCGGCGAGACGAACGACCCCGAGGTCACGAAGAAGCTGCAGAGCGGCGCGTTCCCCGGTGTGACGAGCAACCACCACCTTAACGAGATGGCCGCGCTCGCCGTCAGTCTCGCCGAGCAGATCGAGTTCGGCCGCGACTACGCGGCAAAGACGATCGCAAACGCGCAGGCCCTCGGCGCCGCGCTGCACGAGCGCGGCTTCGACGTGCTGGCCGCCGACCTCGGCTTCACGCGCTCCCACACGATCGCCGTGCGCGTCGAGAAGGAGGGCGGCGGGGAATCGGCGGCGCGTCGCCTCGCCGACGCGGGGATCATCACGAACAAGAACCTGCTCCCGGGCGACAAGAGCCCGAAGCATCCCGGGGGCGTCCGCCTCGGCACGCCCGAGGTCACGCGCGTCGGGATGGGACCGCGCGAGATGGTGCGGATCGCCGAGCTCTTCGACGGACTGCTCCACCGGGGGCGCTCGACCGAGGACATCGCGCGGGAGGCGGCGGAGCTGAAGCACGACTTCACGACGCTGCGCTACTGCTTCGGGGCCGGCGAGGCGGCGTACCGGTACTACGACCTCGTCGGGCGCGAGCCGTCCTAGGGCTCGAACCCGTCGCCCTCGTCGTCGCGAACCGCCCGGTCGCGGGCGGCGATCGCCCGATCGATCGCCGCGGGGTCGACCACGACGCGCTCGGGCTCCGGTGGCTCGGGCGCGAGGAGGTACGCGACACCCCCCGCCGCGTCCCGTGTCTCGAGCAGCGTGCCGTCCGCAACGAGCGAGGCGAGCCAGTCGAAGAGGTCCCGCGGAGCGGACGCGTCCCGCGCGAGCTCCTCGAAGACCGACCGCGGGGCGAGCCCGGCCGAGCGGACGATCTCGACGATCGCGGCCCGGCCTTCCGCGAGCTCCTGCGCCGCGGCCTCCTCGTCCGGCCACGACGGGACGGCGGACGGCCTTCGACGACGGCGCGCGACCGGGACGAGCGCGCTCGCACCGCCTGCGACGATCCCCGCCGCCAACACGACGCCGGCGAGGACGCCGACCGCCGGAAGGGCCGGCTCCGGCCACGTCACCGGCCCGAGGAGGATTCCGCCCGCCGGATCGAGGACCTGGACCGACTCGCCCGGGCCGGCGAGCGTGAAGTTCACCCACACGCCTGTGGCGCCGTCGGCCAAGGGCTCGACCGAGACCGAACGGTCTTCGGCCGAGGCGCCGATCTCGTACTGCACGACGACGTAGCCGTCCGGCACCGGGTTCCCGAAGCGGTCACTGACGTGCCAGAACGTGCGGTTCGTGCGATCGCCGGCCTGAACGACCGTCGGGTCGAAGAGACGTAGGTGCGCGCTGTCCGGGGTCATCGTGATCCCGAGCGTCGGAGTGCTCGCGAGCGCCCCGCCTCCCGATAGCGTCAGGGTCAGCGCTCCGACCGCGAGCGGGGTGACGGCGAGCTCGAGCCGCCCCTCCGTCCAGGCGGCCGCCGGGACGACGAACGACGACTGAGGACCGGCCGCGAGCGGCCCGCCGCCCGTCTCGTTGGCCCATGCGAGCGCCGGATCGCCCCTGGGTCCCGCGAGCGAGAGCGTCGCGTTGGCCGCGAACGCCGCATCGGGTCCGCCGGCCGCGTCGAGCGCCTGCCAGGAGAACGGCTCGGGCGTGCCGACGACGACCGCGGCGTCACTGGCCGGGCCGCTGGCGGAGATCGAGCGCGCGGGCCCGAAGATCACCTCGACGGTTCGAACGGAGTCCACTTCGGAGCCCAGCGCGTCCCGAACGGTGACCGTGACATTGAGCGGTCCGACCGTCGAGGCGGTGAGGTTGGCCGACAGAATCCCATCCTCGTCCACCGAGTAGGACGCGATCGGTGGCGCGTCGCCGCTCGTGTTCCACC
>JASHUS010000119.1 GCA_030039865.1 Thermoplasmata archaeon | reverse complement strand
CGGGGGCAAACCGCGGATCGAGGCGCCACACTCGAATGGACACACTATGGGCGGCGATCGCCCTCGCCAACCATCGATAGGCCTGATCCATATCGCCAGCCAGGGAATAGATCTGGGCGATAGAATCGGCAGCTTCGGGTCGGTCCGGAAGAGACTCCTCAGCGCGTAGCATGGCCAGCGACTTCTCCCTCTCACCGGACAGCGCGTGTCGCCAAGCCCGAACCAGCGATTTCGAACGAGGATCGGTCTCGAGTTCCTCGCATCGCCCTATCTCGTGGAATGCCCGGGCCAGGTCCGCCTGGGCAAGGTAGTACTCGCCCCGAAGATAGTGGTAGAACAGCGAGTCGGGCTCTACTTCCCCCAATTTCTGAATCCTCGCGAGTGCTTCGTCGAACCGGCCGAGCCAGATGAGCAAGGAAGCCAGATTGCCCAACCCCCGATGCCAGCGAGGATCGGCTTCCTCGGTCAGTTCAAGCTCCACGAGAGCTTCGTCGGTCCGGCCTTCGTCCTCGAGAAGGAGGGCATACGAGTTATGGACCTCCGAATCGCTCGGATTTAGCGAAAGGGAGAGACGGAATTCCTTCTCCGCTTCGGGAAAGTCGAAGTCATTCCATAGGGCCAGAGCCAGCGTCCCATGGGCCTCCGCGAGATTCGGGTCGAGCTCGATCGACTTGGCGACCAGACTTCGTCCTTCCCGGATCCATTCGGTTGGGGGGGCACCGGCGTAGAACCACCCCAGCATCAACGTGGTTTCGGATAGGCTAGAGTAGGCCGTCGCGTTACTGGGGTCGAGAACGATCGCGAGCTGGAACTGCTCCTTCGCCGACTGCAGCGTTGCCTTGGTCGCGCTATCGTGTATCATGGTCCGCCCCCTCAGGTACGCCAGATACGACTCCGGCCGAACGGACCGCCTCGAGTCGAGTCGCCTTTGCTCGGCGGGACGCAGTTCGACCTCCAACTTGGCTGCGACTTGCTTGGCAATCTCGGTCTGAATTGCGAAGACGTCGTCGAGGTCCCGATCGTAGGATTGGGTCCAGAGATGCCGATCGGACTCCGCATCGATCAGCTGGGCGGTGATTCGCAGCCGATTCCCCGCCTTGCGTACGCTCCCTTCCAGAATCGCTCCCACGCTCAGTTCCGCCCCGATCTGAGAGACGGACTTCGTCGTGGCCAGGTACTGCATAACGGAGGTGCGCGAGATTACGCGGAGTCCCCGGACCTGCGAGATGACGGAGATCAACTCCTCCGTCAACCCCTCCGCGATGTACGCGTCCTGGGGGTCGGGACTGATGTTCTTGAACGGCAGAACCCCGACGCCGGTGGGCGCGAAATCGATCGGCGCGGGCGGTCCACCGGTCCAGGGGAGCACCACGCGGTAGAGGTCGACGGGGACGTGGATTCCCTTTAGGCCCGCTGCCGGGAGTTTCTCCAGTCGGTTGGGAACCTTGTTTTGGACCTGGCTGAACACTTCGCCGGAGATGCAGATCCCGCCGGGCGACGCGAGCGGCTCGATGCGGGAGGCAATGTTCACCGCGTCTCCAAAAATGTCGTTGTTGTGCGGCTCAACGTCCCCCAGGTGAACTCCAATCCTAAGTTGGATGGGCCTCGTTCCCGGCTGAGAGTTTCGCTCGTTCAGGCTTCGCTGAATATCGATGGCACACTGGACGGCCCGCAGGGCGCTATCGAACTCCGCAAGGAACCCATCCCCCATCGACTTGATCTCGCGGCCCTGGTGGGCGGCGAAAAGGGGCCGTACGAGCGTCTCTTGCTCTTTCCTCAAGCGGAGCGCTTCGGGCTCATCGGCTTGAGCCAGCGCGGTGGAGCCCACCATGTCGGTGAACATGATGGCCGCAAGCCGTCGGTTTGACGAGGCCACGGCGCGAGAACGGCGTTCGTTAGATTAAACCCCGACCCAGTCACGGGTCTCGGTCGAGTTGCGCGGGCGTGAAAACTCCGCGGTGTCCCCCACCGATAGCTGACTTCAAGACGTGTTCTCGGACCATCGAAGGCCGTTCAGTCGGACAACCCGTAGGAGGCGCGAAGCCTCTTCACCAGGCTCGGAAACCGGGGATCCTTCGACATCTTCTGGGAGTCGGGACCCGTGAGCTCGCCGGGCCCGAGGAGCCGGCGGCGGACCAGGTCCTCGGCCGCTTCGAAGAATCGGTCCGATTCGCCGGTGTTGGCGAAGGCACAGAACAGCTCCGCTCGGGCAAACTCCGCGTCCGGGGAGTAGTTCCCGGCGACCTGCGACTCCGTCTCACGGATGAGCCGCGCAGCCTCCTCCCGGTTGCCCAGGGTAGCCTCGATCCGGGCTCTCAGGCTGAGATACCGGAGCTCGGTCGTCAGCTTTCGATAGGTCTCGAGATCCCGGAGGGCCTGCTCCCGGTCTCCCTTCATCGCGGTCACGATCGCCCGATCGAAGTAGCCGACGCTGTAGCTCGGATCCGCTTGGATGAGCCGCTCGATCAGGGCCAGCGCGTCATCATTTCGTCCCGCGAAGAAGTACATCTCGATGAGACTCTGCGCTCGTCCCGGTGGGAGCGGATCGAGCTCGTACGCCCGTCGACACTCCTCGAGTGCCGCTTCGACCCGGCCCTGGCCGCGCAGGATCTCCCCGTACCATTCGTGGGCATCGGCATGGCTTGGATTGAGGGAGAGGGCCTTCCGCACCTGCACTTCGGCGGCGCTCCAGTTGTCCGTCATGTAGACGCTCCCGAGCGCGAGGTGCGCCTCCGGAAGGCGCTCGTCGAGTTCGACGGCGCGCTGGGCCAGCTCCGTGGCCCGCGCGGTCGCGCCCGTCGGATCCAGCGCCGCCGCTCGATAGTTCGCGCTCGCCAGGTAACAGAGCGCGAGCCCCGCGGCCGCACGCGCAGATGCGGGGTCGATCTTGAGGGCCTCGGAGTAGAGGGCCATCGCCTGTTCGCTGCCCTCCCGCGACCCCTTGATCCACGACGCGCGGGCGTGGAGGCAGAGCGCGTAGACCTCAGGGTCCTCGGGCGGACGGCCCGTGGGAGGGGACGGCAGCTTCAGCGCCCCCGCCACCTTCCGGGCGATGTCGGACTGGGTCTCGAAGACGTCGTCCAAGTTCCCGTCGTAGCTCTGGGCCCAGAGGTGGGCGTCGCTCTCGGCATCGATGAGCTGCACCGTGATGCGGACCCGGTTACCGGCTTTCCGAACGCTCCCTTCCAAGATCTTGCCGGCCCTAAGTTCGCGTCCGATCTCTGTCATGCTCTTCGACGTCTGCTTGTAGCGCATCACGGAGGTCCGCGAGATCACGGTGAGCCCCCCGATCCCCGACACGGTAGAGATGATCTCGTCCGTCAAGCCGTCCGCGAAGTAGGAGTCGCCCGGATCGGGACTGAAGTTGGCGAGGGGAAGTATCGCGATCCGATTCCGAGCGACGCCGGACCAACTCTCGACCACGGCGTTCGACCCGGGGAAGACCACCTTGAACAC
>JASHUS010000118.1 GCA_030039865.1 Thermoplasmata archaeon | reverse complement strand
CACGATCCGGGCTTCGTCGCTCCGCCGAACCATCGCGAGCACGTTCGCGTGGAGAAACAGGAGCAGACCCGACTGGGGGTCGACCTGCTCCGCGAGGATGTATTCGTCGATCGCCTCTTGGGCACGGCCCTGCTCCTGAAGGATCCGCGCATTGATTCGCCGCGCGAAGACGTAGCTCGGATTCAGGGAGAGCGCTTCCTTGACCTCCCGTTCGGCCCCCGGATAGTCGTAGTCATCCACCCGCACCATCGCGAGGGCGCACCGGGCCTCGGCCAGCGTGGGATCCAGTTGTACCGCGCGCGCGGAGTGCTCGCGCGCGATCCGAGCGTCCCCGGGGCCCGAGGGGCCCATCATGCCCCAGCGACGAAGAACGATGGAATCCGACACCCCGGCGTAGGCCCGGGCGTTCAGAGGATCGAGGGCGATGGCCTCCTCAAATCGCTCCCGAGCGGCGCGAAAGTTCTCCTCCGACCATCCGAGGGAAAGGAGTGCCCTCCCCCGTAGGTACGCCAGATACGACGGCCCACTCACCGGAGCCGGGCGGCTCAGGCGTGCCGCCTCCCCGTGGGCCAGCCGGACTTGAAGGACGGACGCGATCTGACGGGCCACGTCCGACTGGATCGCGAGAACGTCGTCGAGCTTTCGATCGTAGGTCTCGGCCCAGAGATGGGCCTGGGATGGGACGTCGATCAACTGGACGGTAATCCGGATCTGCTGGGCTACGCGTCGGACGCTGCCCTCCAGGACGGTGCCGACGCCGAGCTCGGACCCGATCTGAGCTACGGGCTTCGGCGCCGACTTGTACTGGCTGACGGAGGTCCGGGCGATGACGCGGAGATCGCGTATCTGCGAAAGGACCGTGATCAGCTCCTCGGTAAGGCCGTCCGCGATGTACTCGTCCGATGGATCGGGGCTGATGCTCGAGAGGGGGAGCACGGCGATCCGGGGGAATCCGGGAGTACCGCCCAGGGTCGGAGCTGCCGCCGGGGCCGGGGTCATGCGAACCTGAAAAATCTCGACGGGGTCTGTGACTCCTTTCAGGGTCTTCGAACCGATCGAGTCCCACTCGAACGGCACTTTCCCGTGGACCTGGCGATAGACGGCCTCGGAGACGCATACCCCACCCGGGGCGGCCGACGCCTCGATCCGGGACGCGATGTTCACGGCATCCCCGAAGATGTCGGCGCCGCGATCCTCTACGTCGCCCAGGTGGATCCCAATACGCATGCTGATCGAGGGACCCGGCTCCGAGCGGTTCCGCTCTGCGATGGAACGCTGGATATCCACGCCGCACTGCACCGCGTCACGTGCGTTGGGAAACTCGATGAGCATCCCATCGCCGATCGACTTCACCTTTCGACCCCGGTGGGCGGCGATGAAGGGCTCGGTCAGGCCTTCGAGGTCTTGGATCAAACGGAGGGCGCCCGCCTCGTCCCGCTGGGTCCGAGTAGTGAATCCCTCGAGGTCGGTGAACATGATCGCGGCGAGACGCCGTCCCGAGGCCACGCCTCGGGAGCGGGGTAGGGTAGATTAACTGCCCGCAGCGGTTCGCGCCTCTGAATCGTACTTTACCGAGCAGCCGGCGGGTTGCATCGGGCATTGCGACTCCTCCGCAACGGCCGTGGACGGAAACCCTCGAGACGGTTCGTCGGTCGCGTCAGTCACTGACGATGACCTTGCGCACGCGCTCGCGGAGGGAAGGGATCTCCTTCACCGCCTCCCACACAAGTTCCGGCCTCACTCGCCAGTACTCGTGCTTCGCGAAGGAGCTGAATCCTCTGAGACGTTCCCAGCCAACGTCGGCGTATTGCTTGCGAACAGCCGGCGACACTCTCCCGGCCGCCTCCCCAATGATCTCGAGTTCGCGGATGACGGCACTTTGGCTCCTCCAGGAGCGAGCGAACTCGTCGTACCCGTCGCCGAGCACTTCTTCCAGGCGCTCGATCGATCGCAGGATGTCGCTCAGTCGCAGCGCGTCGTCTCGGCGCCCCGTCACAGCGGGACCGCCTCGAACAACACCTGCGGCCGAATCAGCCAGTGAAGACCTTGGGGCTCGACTACGTCGACCTTCCGATGAAACAAGCGACCGAGCGCTTGGGCCAACTCGACATGGTCGAACGCGCTGGCTCCGGGGTCGAAGTCGACCAGCAGATCGATGTCGCTATCCGGGGTCGCCTCCGATCGGAGTACCGAGCCGAATACCCTCGGGTTCCTGGCCTTGTGATCGCGAAGCGCGATCATGAGATCGGCCCGCCGGGGGCCGATGACCTGGGATATGCCTAGCCCCGTGCCGGTTCGGACGGGACGCAGCCTCGGAACGTCCCACAATTGGGACTTGCATCGCGGACAGATTCGCGGCGGAAGCTTGCGGGGGCGCCAGACGTTGGCGCAGCGAAAGCAACCCGCCAGTCCATCAGGATCGAGCAGATTGGGCACAATCGTTGCGGGTGCGCTAAAGTAATAAAACTTACTTAAGAGAGCCGAGCTCCGGGCTCAGTCGCGGCTGCAAGGGCGCTTGCACACATTTTTCCCGGTGCGTTCGCGGCCGCGATCTTCGCCGATGCGCCCGGCGGGAGGTCCGCGGCCGGCCTGGCGCCATCCGGCGCGTCGTGGCGAATATGGCGTATTGTGACGGTTTTTGTAGT
>JASHUS010000117.1 GCA_030039865.1 Thermoplasmata archaeon | reverse complement strand
CGTCAGGATCCCGGCGAAGGCGGCGGCGAGCACGACGATCCCGACCAGCCCCGTCGCCGCGACCCGACGGGCCTGCCAGCGCGGCGCGCGGGGCCGGGGGAGCGTGGGATATAGGCCGGGGAGGACCTCCCACGAGTACAGGGGCGGAGGGTCCCGGGGCACGACGACCGGGACGGGGGCATGGCAGCGCGGGCACGAAAACCACTGGGTCGGGGGCGCGGGGGCCGGGACCGCGCGCAGATCCTGCCCGCACGCCGGGCAGCGGAGCGTGACGGACGTCGCGGACATCCCGTGCGTCCGAGCGCGGTCGAGGTCATATCGTTACGGCGGGCGCTGGGAAAGCCCCACCCGCGGGTGGTCGCGGTCGATGACGGAGCGTTCGACCGGTCCGATCGTTTCGCGCCGATCGCGGCGGTGGTCGTCTCGATGCCGGACTACGTCGAGTCGATCCGGGCCTCGCGGGTGCGGGTCGACGGCCGCGACGCGACGGACGCGGTCGTCGGGCTCATCGACGCGACGGGTCCGCTCAACGGAATCCGGGCCGTCCTACTCGACGGCGCCGTGCTCGGAGGGTTCAACGTTGTCGATCTTGACGCGCTCCACCGGGCGCTCGGCCGTCCGATCGTCGCGCTGACGCGCCGCCCGCCGGACTTCGCCCGGATCCGCGCCGCCCTCGCCAAGTGGTTCCCCGATGACGCGGGCCGTCGCCTCCGCCTGCTCACGGCCCATCGGCTGTTTCCGATTCCGACCGGCGGCGCCGCGATCCGGGCGGCGGCGGTGGGCTGCACCCGGGCGGACGCCGCTCTCCTCGTCCGTCGGACCACCGTTCGAGGGTACTGGCCCGAGCCGCTCCGTCTCGCCCACCTCGTCGCCTCGGCCGGAGGTACTGCCGCGCGTGCGCCCGCAAGATTAAGGGGGAGGGTCCCCCTCGGGAACGTCGGGCCTGTAGCTTAGCCTGGACAAAGTACTGGCCTTCTAAGCCAGCAAACTCGGGTTCAAAGGCCCGGGCCGCTCGCGGCGGCCCGGGCGGAAAATCCCGACAGGCCCGCCCCCGAGCCGGTTCAGGTCGCGCTCACCTTCGCCGTGCAGTCCGCGCAGAGGATCGTCCGGGGCCCCTCGGGGAGCGGGGCGCCGCAGAGCGGGCATTGCGCGCGCGCATCCGCGGCCGCCAAGAGCTCCTGTACGCTCATGCGAAGCGCCGGGTCGGTCCCGGCGGGGGTCACCGCCGCGCGGCCGGGGCGAGGCGTCGTCGAGGGGAGGAAGGCGTCGAGCTGGGGCCGGTAGATGCCGGTCCGGTGATCGTAGGAGAGGAGCTGGCGAGCGACCAGCCCCTGCAGGGCCGAGTCGACGATCTCCCGACCGCCTCCAAAGATGTGCGCGAGCTCGACCGCCGTGAGCCCGTTCGACTCGGCGACGACCACGATCGCACGGGCCGCGAGGAGCGAGAGGTCCCCTCGGGCGACCATCCGGTCGAGCGACCAGCTCAGCCGCGAGGTGCGGCGCACCCGCCGGCTCGCCGCGAGCCGGCCGGCGCGCGGGTCCGCGAGGAGCGAGCTGCGGAAGAGGTCGAGATCGTACTGGATCCGCTCGGCCGGGAAGTAGACGAGTAGGGTGACGCAGAACGGTACGAGCCCCTGCTGGCGGCACGCGGCCAGTCCCTGGTCGACCGTCCCGAAAAGGCCCGGCAGTTCGACCCGCTGGCCGCCCGCGGCCGCGCGGTCCATATCGGTCCGCGACCGGGGAAGGTAGTGCTCGCGCAGCAGCAACCGTGCGATCGCGCGGGTCGGGGGTCCGGGTTCGACCGGGTGGACGTCGGCGGACCCGTCGGCGCGCAGGACGATGCGCTCGAACGGCTGGAGGAACTCCCACGCCGCGCCGACCGGCGGCACCGGATCGAGCCGGAACTCGATCGAGCCGATCGTCGCCTCGGGCTCGGCCAGGAGCGCGTAGAAGTTCGCGAGCTCTCGCCCGTCGGCGGTCAGGACGAACGGGGCCAGCGCGGTCCGGCGACGGCTCAGGAACTCCTCGTACGCTCGGGCGAGAAGACGCTCGGAATACGCGTCGTGGCGTTCGCCCGCGAAGCGCCGCGCGAGGGCGTCAAGGTCCGACAGCGAGACGGGGGGCGCCGACTCCACGTTCCTGCTCGACCAGCGAATAGAGGGAGATAAAGCGACGGGCCATCCCGTCGAGCGACGCGTGGGTCCGCACGAACTCCGAGGCTCGACGCCCGACCGCGCGGCGCTCCTCCGGTCGCTCGGCGAGCTCCACCAGGGCGGCGGCGAGGGCGCCGGGATCGAGCATCGCGACACGGCGGCCGGTCATCCCGTCGTGGACGATCTCGGCCGCGCCGCCCGCATCGGGCGCGAGGACCATCGTCCCGCACGCCATCGCTTCGAGGAGCGCGACGCTCGACGTATCGCTCGTCGACGGCAGGACGAAGAGATCGCTCTGCGCGAGCAGCGCGGCCTTCTCCTCCTCGACGACCGGCCCGACGTAGCGGACGCGGCGGGCGAGCCGCGGGTCCGAGGCGATCCGGTGGCGGACCATCGCCTCCTCGGGTCCGGTCCCGGCGACGATCCCCACGAGATCGGAGCGCTCGGACGTCTCCGCGAGCGCGTCCAGGAAGCGGTGGACCCCCTTGTCGACCGTGAGTCGACCGAGGTACGTCGCGAGCGTGCCGTCGGGCAGGCCGCACCGGGCCCGCCAATCGGGGATGCGGCTGTCGGGCCGGAACCGCCGGGCGTCGATCCCGTTCGGGATCACCTCGACCGGGCCGCGGAACGGCTTGCGCGAACCGCCGAGGAGCGCGTCCCGGGCCGACGCGGACGGCGTGGTCGTGACGTCGCACCGCAGGTACGTGCCGAGGTTGTACCACCACGCGACGCGGAAGAAGAACGGTACGAGGAACTTCTGGGGGACGCTCTCGCGCATCTCCTTGAGGTTCGTGTGGAAGGTTCCGATGAGCGGCCGATGGTAGTGCCGCGACGTGAGGAACGCCATGCTGCCGAGGGGGCCGGGGGTGTGCAGATGGATCACGTCGGCGTTCCTTCCCGCGAACTCGCCGCGGGCCGCGGTGAACGGGAAGACCGGCCAGCGGTACTGTCCGTAGAGCGGAACGGGGATCGAGCGAACCCGGCGGACCCGTACGCCGTCGACGACCTCCTCCGACGAGGGGGCGCCCCGCAGGGCGTTGGGCGCGATGACCCGCACCGAGTGGCCCAGGCGGACCAGGGTACGCGCGAGGCCGCTCGTCACGGCGGCCACCCCGTCCTGCATGGGCGGGTACGAGTCCGTGTAGAACAGGACCTCCATCGGACGTTCCGAAGGGTGGCTCGGGGTTCCTAAACTTAACCATCGACCAGCCTACCCCTTCGCATGGCGGCTCCGGCGCTCGATCAGCGAGCGTACGATCGATCGGTCCGACGACTGTTGCGCGCCGCCCGGATCCCGGGCCTCTCGATCGGCCTCGCGCGGGGCGGGCGGACCGTGCTCGCTCGAGGGTATGGATACCGGGACCGGGCCCGGGGACTCCCGGCGACCGAGCGCACGATCTTCGGGATCGCGTCGATGACAAAGTCGTTCACGGCGCTCGCGATCCTTCGGCTCGCGGAGCACGGCCGACTGCGCCTCGAGGATCCGGTGCAGAAGCACCTTCCCGAGTTTCGGACTCCGGGGCCCGCGCGAACCGGACGGATCCGGATCGTCCACTTCCTGTCGCACTCGTCGGGTCTTCCCCCGCTGCCGTCGATCTACCATGTCCCGGCGCGCAGCTTTGCCCACGACCCGCCCTACGACCCCCGGGTCGCCCGCCGCGTCGGGATCGATCCGGACCATCCGCCGATCGACACGTACGAGGGGTTGCTCGAGTACCTCGCGACCGAGCGCTACCGGCTCCTCGGGGCGCCGGGGGAGTTCTTCAGCTACTCCAACGAGGCGTTCGGGCTGCTCGGCGCGGTGATCGAGCGGGCGAGCGGCCGGACGTACGAGTCGTACGTCGAGGAGGAGATCTTCCGGCCCGCCGGGATGCGCGCCACGACGTTCGACACCGGCATCATGCGACGCAAGCCCGAGGTCACCGTGCTCTACTCGCC
>JASHUS010000012.1 GCA_030039865.1 Thermoplasmata archaeon | reverse complement strand
CCGATCCCGCCATCGCTCAGCTGACCTCCTTCCCCGCGGCGGCCGGCGTGGGGACGGCGCCGGGCGCCGGCGCGCGGTCGACCGTTGGGGCGCCGAGGCGCAGCGCGGAGACGTAGCCCCACAGGAACATCGCGAGCCCGAACGCGACCAGGACGACGAGATCCCAGGGCATGTTGAGGAGCCCCATCGGCTGGATGGTGACCGGATAGTTGTTGGGTGCGCCGGTCGCGAGGAAGTTCTCGTAGATGAAGAACTGGTCGCCGACGTAGGAGATGATCCCGAGCCCGCCGATGTACGTGACGATCCACAGGATGCTCTTCGACTCGGCGAACGTCGACTTCCGCAGGAGCAGCGAGACGAAGTAGAGCGGGATCCCGATGAACAGGATCGCCGTGCCGAGGACCGGCAGGATCGGCAACCCGTTGAGGTAGATCCCCGCGCCGCTGAACGTCGCGGACGACGGCGGGGCGTAGATGAACCAGAGGGCGACGATC
This sequence comes from Thermoplasmata archaeon, assembly GCA_030039865.1. Taxonomy (GTDB): domain Archaea; phylum Thermoplasmatota; class Thermoplasmata; order Lutacidiplasmatales; family UBA184; genus Lutacidiplasma. Next base: position 2,375 of record JASHUS010000012.1, on the reverse strand, counting down.
GCGAGGGCGGCGACCGCCCCGCCCAACTCCGCCAGCCGGGCCTTCGTCCGGAACGCCGCCGACGTGAAGAGGAAGTAGAGCGGGACGCCGGCGAGCATGGCGAACACCCCGACGAGCGTCCACGGCCACGACGCCCAGTAGACGAGGATCGTCGCGGAGACGAACGCGGCGGGCGCGAGGATCCACGGGGCCGGCATACGGTAGGGGCGGTCGGCGTTCGGATCGCTGCGGCGCAGCACGACGAGCGCGAGGGCGGCGGCGCCATAGGGGACGAGGGTCGTGATGGACGCGAGGAGCGCGACCGCCGGGAAGTTCGTGAGGAGGACGAGGACCGCCCCGGTGAGCACGCTCGCGAAGACGAGCGCGGCCGCCGGGGTGCCGAAACGCGGGCTCACCTTCGCCATCGACTTGAAGAAGAGATTGTCCCGCGCCATCGCGTAGGGCATCCGGCCCTGGAGGAGCACCCAGTCGCCGCCGGCGCCGAGGGTCGAGAGGATGGCGCCGAGGACGACGACCGTGCCGAGGATGCCGAGTCCCCAGGCGTCCGCGACGTTGTTGAGGAGGAGCGTCCCCGTGCCGCCCCAGTTGCCGGGCGCGATCCCGAGGGCGCCCCAGCGGACGCCGCCGATGAACGCGACGGCGACGAGGGCGTAGATCAGGGTCACGAGCCCGACGCTGAGGATCGTCGCGCGCGGGATCGTGTGCTTCGCGTCCCGGACCTCCTCCGCCGGGATCGAGGCGGCCTCGAAGCCGGTGAACGCGAAGAACCCGAGGGCCATCGCGAACGCGACCCCGGCCCAGCCGAACGGCGAGAAGCCGAACGCGCTGAAGTTCCCGACCCGGATCAGGAGGAGCCCGATGAGGCCGAAGAGGACAAGGGGGATGATCTTCGAGAACGTGGTCACGATCGCGAAGACGGTCCCCCACTTGATCCCGACGATGTTGAGGACGGTGTAGCCCGCGAGGAAGATCAGCGCGATCCCGACCCCGAGCCAGGTGATCGCGAGGACGCCCGAGCTGTTGACCGTGATGAGCGCGCCCCAGTACGTGCCGAGGTACTCGACGAAGACGTCGATGATCGCGGCCGTACCGATGAACGCATAGAGGAAGTACCCCCAGCCGAGCATGAACCCGGCGAAGTTGCCGAGCGCGCGACGAGGCAGCGAGTACGGGCCGCCGGTGATCGGGTAGGCCGCGCCGAGCTCCGCGTACGGAAGCGCGAGCAGGATCACGACCACGCCGAGCAGGGCCAGCGCCACTACGGCGGCCGGGCCCGCCACGGAGCCCATCGTCGCGGCCAGGGCGAAGATTCCCGATCCGATGATTCCGCCGACCGTGATCGATGTCAGCCCGAGGAGGCTGACCTCGCGCTTCAGTTTGGGCGCGTCCGCTGCCATGGGAGTTACCTCGGTCCCGAACCGGCGCGTCGGCTAGTTATCGGGACCGTGAATTTCGATTCACTATCCGGCCCCGGTCCGCGCGTCGGTCGAGGACGACCCGCCTCCGATCTCCGCCCGACCGCCACGGCCTGACCTCGCGCTCGTGTCCGGGCGGATGGCACGCGCCCCGAAAAGGCCGAGCCCCGAACGACCGACCGGCTCCCTCCCTCGCGCCCAGCGCCAGGTGGCGAGCGCATCGCAGCGGCCGCCACCGGGGCCGTGATCGATGATGACGACGGAGCCCGGTACGAAGAGGCGATCAGCCGCACGCAGCTCCTCGGCCAGCACCTCGCAGCGATGGGGCACGTCGTAGATCATCAGGTCGATCCGCGGGATCTGCCCCCGCAGGATCGGCAGGACGTCCGCCTTGTCTCCCAGTCGAAGATCCCAGCGGCGCCAGAGGGCGGGCGGGACGGCCCATCCGGTGGAACGGCCGGGCGGAAGACTCCAGGATCCGCGGTCCGAACCCTGGGCGATCTGCCGCGGGGTCGGATGGCTCGGGAGGTCGATGGAATGGAGGAGTCCTCGTCCGTTCATCGCCAGCGCGTTCAGTAGGTACGCGGAGGACACGCCCGACGAGACCCCGACCTCCACGATGTGAGCGGGGCGCAGAAGCCGCACCAGCGCATGGAGCTCGAGCGGGGCGTCGATCTCGACGTACGAGTCACGCCCCACGGCCCGGTGCCGCCGGGCGAGGGAGGCGTAAAGACGGCGCTGGGAGACGGCCTCGTCGATCGCCCGGCGAACCGACGCCGGGACCCGGCCGCTGAGCGCACCCACCCACTCGGCGTCGGGATCGTTCTCGGGTCGCATGCGACGTCACCGCCTCACAAGGTATCGAGCTCGTCCGCGCCGGCGAGCCATTCCCGAGGGCGCTCGACCTGGGGCCGCACCGCTTGGATCCGATCGTACGCGGTTTGCAGCGGGATACCCTGG
>JASHUS010000116.1 GCA_030039865.1 Thermoplasmata archaeon | reverse complement strand
AGCTCGGCACGTACGGTCTCAACTTCGGCGCGGGGACGAACACACTCGATCTGTTCCTCACCGCGGCGGGCTTCGGGACGGTCGAGCACACGTTCACGACGGCCGGTCCCAACTCACCGGTCACGTACAACGTGGTGCTCCCGCGCCTCGCGACGGGGCAGCGGGGACTCTACGACACCACGCTGAACTTCACGGGGTTCGACAACGCGACGGGCACCGGGAACCTGACGGTCTCCTCGACCGCCACGCTCGGCAACAACACGCTCCTCCCCAACTTGCCGAACGGGACGGTCGCGCAGTTGTGGACGCAGCTCGGCCTCGACTTCAACCAGTCGACGTCGATCCCGGCGGCCCTGCTGCCGACGTACTACGCCTACCTCAACACGACCGGGCCCGTCTTCCCGGCGCTCCAGGCGGGCACGAACATCAACGGCACCGGGTTCCTCCAGACCACGACCAGCCAGAACTTCACGTCGGTGACGAGCGGCTGCACGACGACCTACTGCGGCGCGTCCACGTCCGGTAGTCTCTCGTTCTCGTGGTCGAACAAGTACGCGCTCAACGGCTCGGTCTACATGAACAGCTCGACGTACTCGGTGGGCTTCGGCTTCCGCCATCCGGGGCAGAGCGATGACATCTACAACTACACGGTCGTGCTCCCCACCGGCTACGTCCTGAAGGCGGGGACCGCGCCACCGACCGACACGAAGCTCATCCCGCTCGGGGTCGACGGGACGTGGAGCTCGTTTACGCTCCAGTCGCTCTACGACGCGAGCCCCGCGGGCAGCCTCAACTTCACGATCGTCTCGGCCACGACGCTGACCGCGATTGTGAACGTGACGGTGCCGACGTACTTCGCGTTCTCCGACCGCAATGTGTACAACGACACGAACGGGAACTACACGGTCGCGGTCGGGGTCAACCAGAACGTGACGTTCAGCGCCGCGAACACGATCTACCCGGCCGGCATCAACGGAACGAAGTTCTCCTGGGACTTCGGCGGCAACTCGTGGTCGAACGTGACCACGCCGACGACGTACCACTACTTCTCCGCCACGACGCCGACCGCGCCCGACACCGGAACGCTGACCGTGACCGCGTCGAACCGGGTCGTCGACTCGACGAAGTTCTTCGTCTGGGTCGCGTCCGGACCGGCGTTCGCGGGGATCTTATCGAACGCGTCGTCGTCGTCGAACCGTACGGTCAACGGCGTTCCCTACATCTTCGTCAACTGGGGCACGGTGCTGTACTTCAACGCGTCCGGTAGCTTCGCGAACATCACGCCCACGACGACGGCGATCTCGGGCGTGCTCGCGGTCGCGTCGTTCTCGCTCGTCTCGAAAGGGTTCAGCCAGTCGGCGAACTACTCGGCGAGCTCGGGCGCGTACTTCGGGTCGAACTGGACCGTCCAGTTCCTCGGCGCCGGATCGTACCTCAGCAACGGGACGATCCGCGGTAATTCCGTGATGTTCCGGGGCTGGCAGTACAACCTGACGCTCAAGATCTGGAGTGGCACGGGTCAGACCAGCACGCAGACGATCGTCATCCTGGTGAACGACACGGAGAAGCCGGTCGCCGCCTTCCAGGTGCTGAACTCGGCCGGCACCCCGATCACCAGCAAGAGCATCACCGCCGGTTCGAACCTCTCCGCCCAGATCCAGCTGAACGGGGCGAACTCGACCGATCCGCACAACGGGTCGATCTCGCGCTACTACTGGCTCATCGGGCTGACGAGCAACGGATCGGTGCACTACGGGACCAACGCGACGACCGTCAAGCCGTATCCCAAGTTCTGGCTCTCGGCCGCGACGACCGTCTACTGGGTGAACCTGACCGTCTGGGACCTCAACGGCAACAAGGGCTGGACGAACCAGACGCTCACCGTCGCGGCGAACACCACGACGACGCCGATCCTCTCCGCGACGAACCTGACCGGTCCGTCCAAGATGTCGGAGGGCTCGTCGTACACGTTCTGGGTGAACGTGACGGTGGGAGGCGGCACGAAGTCGACCGCGACGAACGTCCAGGTTACGTGGTACACGACCGCCCCGGGCGGCACGACGCGCCGGTACATCGCGGGCACGCCCGGCTCGGTGACGTTCTACAACTACACGTCGAAGGGGGTCCCGAACACGGTCGTGCTCGCCACGGGAGTGATCCCGTCGCTCGCGTACAATACGACCGTCCGCGCGGTGATCACCTGGAGTCCGCCGAGTACCGGGAACTTCCAGCTGTACGCCAACGCGACCGCGTCGAACGAGTTCACGGGCGACTACTCCAGCGGGACGAACGTCGCGTCGACGTCGATCACGGTCAATCCGAACCCGACGACGCAGCTGCTCGAGTACATCGCGATCGCCGCGGCCGTGGTCGTGGTCATCGCGCTGATCGTCTTCTACGTGCGCCGGCGCGGACGCGCCAGCAAGCCGTCGAAGTCGACGGGGAAGTCCGGACTGGAGCGCGGCGGCAAGCGGGCCGCGGCGGACGAGGACGAAGAGGACGACTCGTCCTGAGCGGTCGGACCGGCCGCCCGAGCGAACCCCTTCCGCTACCTTCAGGCATCGCACCGACGCGCCACCGCGCCAGTAGCGAGCCGGCGCGCTCGGTCGGATCGAGGCCCTAGCCGTATGGGCCGACCTCGTCCAAGAGGTCGACGTGCGTGAGCAGCATGCGTCGGCAGCAGTAGCGGTGGAGACCGAGGCCGTCGAGGACCTCGCCCGCCGACTCCCCGCGGGAAGTGCGCTCGCGGTACTCGTCCCAGTACTGGCCGATGACCGCCCCGCAGGTGAAGCACCGGACCGGCACCATCATCGTCATGGTTCGAACGGATCCTCCCGACTCAGCGGTACGACTTCTGGCGGCGCTTGCGCGCCCCGCGCCCGCCGGGTCGCTTCGGTAGCTTGCGGCGAGGGTCGTTGACGATCAGCGAGCGGTCGTAGCGCTTGAACGTGTCGCGCAGTTCGGGATCCTTCAGCCACTCGATCAGCCCGCGGGCGATCGCGGTCCGGGCCGCGGACGCCTGGCCGACGATCCCGCCGCCCGCGACGTGGACATTGATGTCGACGGCGCGCGCCTTGTCTCCGACCATGCGTAGGGGCTCCTGGACCTTGAGACGGACCAACTCGGGTTCGACGAGCTCGAGGGGACGGTCGTTGAACCAGACGAGCCCCGAACCCTTTCGGAACGAGGCGCGGGCGACCGCTGCCTTCCGCTTGCCGGTCGTGAGGACGACCGCGGGAGACTTTACCATTTGGCCCCCAGGAGCCGCGAGATCTCCTCGAGCGTCATCGGCGGCCGCAGCGCCGGTCGCGCCTTGGCGCCCTCGAGCGTCTGCGCGGATTGCGACTTGAACTCCTCCGGCACCCCGATGTGGACCTGCAAGCGGCGGAACGCGATCTTACCGCGCGTCTTGAGGTGGGGCAGCATCCCGCGCACCGTGCGGCGGAAGATGCGGTCCGGGTAGCGGGGATAGTGGGGGCCCGAGCGGACGGACCCGCGGGCGCGGGCCGCCGTGTAGTGCGCGAGGACGTGGGTCCGGCTGCCGATCACCAGGCTCTTCTCGGCGTTCACGACGACGATCGACTCGCCCTGGAGGAGACGCTGGGCGATCAGGCTCGCGGCCCGTCCGAGGACAAGGCCGCTCGCGTCCACGACCGTGGGGGCCGCGGCCGTCGGGGCCTCAGGCAAGGAGCCGCACCCCCGCGCCGTCGGGCTTTGAGCGAACGAGATCGTGCAGGCTGAGCGCAGTGCCCCCGGCGGCGTGGATCTTGGCTCGCGCCTCGGTCGAGTAGGAGTACGCGGCGACGGTGAGCTTCTTCGAGAGCGGCCCGTCGGCGAGGAGCTTCCCCGCGACCGCGACCGTCTCGTCGTCCCCGGCCAGCCGGTCGAGGTGGCCCACGTTCAGGGGCGGGGTCCGGCGACGCGGTCGCTCGAGGCGGTCCGCGAGCGTCGCCCAGATCGGCGCGTGATGCGCCCGGGCCGCCCGGCGGAGCTCCACCACGAGGTGCACCAGCTCGGAATT
>JASHUS010000115.1 GCA_030039865.1 Thermoplasmata archaeon | reverse complement strand
CGGACTCTTCCGCGGCCTCGTGTCGATCGGCGGCGACAACGCCATCGCGATCGAGCTCGAGGGCGCCGACGGCGACGAGAAGGGACGGATCCGGCTGGTGCCGATCCCCGCCCTCCTCGCGGTCGACATCCTCGAGGCCGCGAAGCCCGAGGAAGAGAAGCGCGCGGACCCGACTCCGACGGCGAACTACTTCCGCTAGCGGGCCCGGGGACGGGCTTGCTGGGAGTTCCGTCGCGGCCCTGCCGCGATTTCGAACCCAGGTCGTCGGCTTCGAAGGCCGACAGGATAGTCCAGACTACCCCACAAGCCCGACCGCCGTACTCACGGAGACCGGACTAAAAGGGCTCACGGTTCGGTCCGGGGCGGGCGCGGAGCGCTCCCGGCCGCGGCCGTCCCGCGGGGCCGGAACTTGTCGAGCGTCGTCTGGGCGCTCGACCCGGGGAAGAGCGTCGCGACCGACTCCGCGAGGAGATCGATGCGCTGGCGGACGTACGGCGTGATCCCGTCGACGCCCGCCAGCCGCTGGGAGAGGGGGAGGTACTTGCGGACCGAAGCCTCGTACACCGTGGAGAGGAGCTCGCCGTCGCACACGCCGCCGCCCGGACGCTCGGCGACGCACCGACCGGTGAGCGGCGGCCGGCGGTACGACGTGCCGCAGTCCTTGCAGCGGAACCGCTGCGTCGCGTAGCTCTTCAGATTCCCCATCACGTCCGGCAGGAAGTGCGCGTTCAGCACGAGCGTGACCGCCTCGGCCACGTCGACCGCGCGGATCTCGCTCGCGAGGAGGGTCGAGCGTTCGACCATCTCCGCCATCGTGCGCGACTCGCGGTAGGCCGATCGCACCGGACCGCCCGCGATCCGCTGGGTATCGTGGGTGAACCGGTACTCCGAGAGCGCGGTCGCGGTCCCGAGCCGGTGCCCGACCCGGTCGAGCAGCCCCTCGACCTCCTTCGCGGGCCGTCGCTCCTCCGCGGCCCGGTAGAGCGCGAGGGGATACCGGGCCGCGACGTCGATGTTGTGCGCCTCCTTGTCGACCTCGGTCGCCTCGAGCCGCGTCGTGAGCACGAGCGGCTTATCCATCAGCGCGCCGCGGCTCTCGGGGAGGTACGCCCGGGAGAAGTTCAGCAGGGCGTCGAGGAGGAGCGTGACCGAATCCTCGTCTCCGTCGCAGTTCCGCCGCTTCGCGGCGTGGAAGACCGGGTGGGCAAAGCACGCCTCGGCCTCCGTAAATCCCAGGAGCCGGCCGGCGACCCCACCCGACGTGTGGGGGGCGAGCGCGACCACGATCTGGCCCACGAGGTCGTCGGCCCGCTCGGCCCGGTAGAACGGCTCGAGGTTGTAGAGGCGCACGAGCTCGTCGTCGACGAACTGCGCGAGCCGCGCCAGGTAGTCTCCGCACGAGCGCGAGACGACGAGGTCCTGCGGGGCGAGCTCGACGAGCTGCTCGGGATCATGGAGCGGCGCCCCCGTCCAGTCCACGCGGTAGCCGAGGCGGGCGAGCGTCGCGAGGTCCGCGCCGACCTCGGCCGGGCGGAAGTGCGTGAGCGGAAGGTCGGTGAGGTCGAAGCGGGCCGTGCCGTCCTGGTAGACCGAGATCTGGTGGGTCGCGCGAAGGATCCCCTTCTCGATCGGTTCCGGGACCTTGCCCGGCGAGGTGAGACCCTTGACGCCCTTCACCATCGGGACCTTGCCCAAGTGCAGGCGGGCGAGCGACTCGCTCCACAGGTGCGCGATCGGGAGGTTCTCGCTGATGATCCGCCCGGTCGGCCTCGTGTGGGTCCCGCACGTGCAGCGGGTCCAGACCGTCGTGCGGCCGCAGGCCGGGCACTGCCGGACCCCGAGATCGACGCGGGTACCGTCGCGGAGCGTGCGGCGCGCGGCCTCGGGCAGCGAGCGGGTCGGCCCGCCGGCGGCCCCGACCGGGAAGAGTCCGTGGACGTTCGGCGACATCACGCGCTGGTACGCCTTCTCGGGCCGTCCCACGCGCCCGCCGACGCGCGACGGCGCGCGGGCCCGTATGCGGACCCCGGCGAGTCGACTGACGTAGTCGAGGGCGTCGGTGCCGGGCGGGTCGAGCGCCACGCGTCGCACAAGCAGCGTTCCCTCCGGTGACAAGCCGAGGCCGCCCACCAGGGCGACGCTCGACTCGGGCTCGCCTCGGAGGCGTTCCGGCGACAGCGGGTACGAGAGGAAGCCGAGGCGCGCGAGCGTCTCGCGCCACAGGGGATCGGCCGGTAGTTCGAGCCCGTCCTCGATCCACTGACCGGACCGTTCGACGAACTCGGAGAGGGCCCGGATCTCGGCGGTCGTGAGGTCGTGCCAGAAGAGGAGGTAGCGAGGATGGAGCGGCACGTCGTACGCCCGGGAGACCTCGACCGCTCCGTCGTAGCCGGTGACCGAGGAGACCGTCAACGGGTCGGCGCCCGCGGCCCGCAGCTCCTCGAGATGCCAATCCAGCGAGTAGGCGCCCGGCACGAGCGGTCGGTTGTTCTCGACGAACTCTCCGAACGAGACGAGGAGCTCTCCCAGATCGAGGATCCGCCGGACCCGCGGGCGGAGTGCCTCCGCCCGATCGACGTCGTGCACGGCCGTGACCGTGCCGTCGTCGAGCTCGACGATCGGCCCGTCCACGGTGTCGCAGACCGCCATCGCGGTCGCCTTTCCCGGGAATTCGAGCTTGACCTGCGTGCCGATCGCGACGAAGTGCTGCAGGATCACCATCGTCGCCGGGTTGACCGCGCACGCGGCGAGCCCCGTCGTGCGCGCCCGACCGTAAACGAGCCGGAACCCGCCCGGGTGGTTCGGGTGCGCGAGGACGGGCCGGCCCCCCACGGAGTCCTGGAGGTACTTCGGCGTGTGCGTGTCCTCGGCGTCCGCCGAGCCGTGACCGATCTCGCCGAGGAACTCCCAGCCGTCGATGCCGAGCTTCTCGACCACTTTGCGGAGCTTCGCGGCCTTCTGGCAAAGCCCCTCCGCGATCACGAGGCACGCGCCGCCCCGGATCCCGTTGGTCGGCACGCGGGCGAGGTTGCGGAACGCGCTGACCTCCGCTTCGCCCTCGGTCGCCTCGCCCGAGATCGCGACCGGAACGTTGCGGACGATGAGCCCGATCTCCTCGGGCGTGGGTACGTACTGCAGGTGCTGATGGTACTTGTACAGCGGGATCTCTTCCTGGTACCGCTCGACCTCGCCCGGTTCCGGAGCGTACCGCGCGAGACCGAGGTCGCGGCGGACCACGTCCGCGAGCAGCACGCTGAGCGCCTGCGCCGTCCCGCCCGCCGCGCGGATCGGGCCGGCGTAGTAGAGCTCGATGTACGGCGTGCCGTCCCGGCCCGCGGGCAGGTGGACCTCGGCAAGCCCCTCGAGCGGGGCGACGAGGATGCCCTCGGTCAGGATCGCGAGGCCGACGCGCAGGGCGGCGTCGACCCGATCGGCGAGCGAGCCGGGCCGGCTCGCGTCGAGCGCCAGGCGCCGCGCCATCGCCACCGCGACCTCCTCCCGGGGCAGGCGGGCGGCGAGCTCCCGGATCTCGGCCGAGATCCCCTCGATGCCGAGATGCGCGAGGAGCTTCTCGACCCGCGTGGCCATGTCCTGCGCGCGCGGGATCTCGGGCGAGATCTCGGGATCGTACCCCTCGCGCCGAGCGCGATCGGCGACCTCGTAGGCGCGGTCGACCGACGCCTCGATCGCTCGAAAGTACGTTTCCACGAGGGTCGCACGGGGGCCCGAGACTTAAGGCCGCGCCGGACGCGGCGGGGGTGTTCGACTCTCGCTCTTACTCACTCTAGTTTCCACGAACTCTGTGAACTTTCGCCGTGTCGGCCGACCACCAACGGGGCCCCCCGACCGAGTCGGGCAGACCGTGAACGCTGATTTGGTGCATTATGGCTCGAAAGGCGGGTTCGTTCAACGCAGTTTGGCTCCCCTTCAGATAGATTGTATACGCGACCCCCGCAGTAGCAGCCCGGCCGGGAATTGAAACGTAGTCTCGAAGTTCGATTCGTAGACCCGGGTCCTTCCACCTCGTGACACTCGACGTGCAGTTCTGGTAGCGCAGCTCGACGCGCAAAGAGTCGACGACGATGGATTCCGCGCCCGGATGTCTCCACCGAAGACCTGAGATGACTAGCCCCGCGATGATAGCCGCCCAAGTCCCCCCGACGAGCAGCAACGCTACCCTCGCCATCGATTGCGAGCTGTTCGCCAAGGCGATGACCCCGGCAACGAGCAGAGTCAGCGCGAACCCAATCAACAGAGCCGCAAAACAGATCGAGATCACCGCATATCGACGCTTCGACTCGTTGAGGACTGTGTTCTCCGACCTCACATCAAATACCAGAGGTTCGGAGGAGCCGGACATCTGAGTGGCTGAAAGCGATCCCAAGCCGGATTGTGAAGGCCAAGCAGGTTCTCGGCATTATCTTAGCATGCCAGGCGCTTCGATCGGTTCGAGAGGCGAACTTGGCGCCCTACAACGAGTATCGATTGGACGAGATCTTCAATCGTGGTCGGGGAATGTGCGCGTGCTGCCGGAAGCAGCTGGTCCGGTCGAAATACGGCCTTAACGCCTATCGGCAGGGCGGACGAGGCTCATGGGAAGTCGACCATAGGGTTGCGGTGTCTAGGGGCGGATCGGAGAATCTGCGGAATCTACAGCCCATGTGTGTGCCTTGCAACAGGGCGAAGGTCGACCGAGGCCACTGCGCCGCTTGTGGCTGCCGGAGGAGCTAGTACTGACTGACAGTGGGGCGAGCTGTTAGCACGATGCTGCTTTATCGGGAAACGGACGAGTCAGGCACCTTTGCTCTAGCGATGTTACTACGGTGGGTCAAACTTCCCGAGAGTCATTTCTCCCGTTCCAGTTGCGTTCCAAAACTGCAGATGTGATTCTCAGTCAACTCCATGCAGACATTCGATTTGTTAGAGTTCGCAAGGGAACGCCAGGCCAATCTTGCAAGCATGCGCTGGTTTATGGTGGCGCTAGGAATCGTCTGGCTCGGCTTCCTACTCTGGTTCATCAAGATTCAGTCGGGAATTCAATGATTGGATCCAACCCAAAGCATTGCGTTTCCGGCGATGTACGCAATGCTGTCGTTCGCAGTTGGTCTATCTGCGTGGGCTTTCTGGATGGCTCGGCTGGGACCGGTTGCTGTATCGGTCGACGGCGATGGGCTCCGCTTCCGTATGGATTCAGGTTCGATTGACAGTCTCCCCTGGGGCAAAGTCACGCACGGGGTTGCGATGATCGATTACTCGGACAGCCCTCTAACACGGTACAGTCGCAGGCTATGGGAGATTCGACGATGGAATCGCCCCCCTACCGACCTTACGAAGGATGCCTTCGAAGCGATAGTCGCAGAGGCCGCGGCGAGGGGTTTCGCTCTGCGGTCAAGCACCCCGCAAAATTCACGGTGGGGACCGTGTCGAGTGATACGTTTTGAGACGCGCGCCCGAGAAGGATGAGTCCACCCGGTCGGCCCATCCGGTCAGTCTAGTTTCAATCGATCTCACGTTGAATCGATTCAGTTACAGTCGAGGAATATCGGCACAACTTCCCTTCTACGGAACTTGCGCCGCAATCTCTCGTGTGTAACTAAATCCAATTGCGACCCAGTGCGGTGTAACTAAATCGAGGATTTCTCCCGAGCGTGGGGCTCGTTACCGAGTTCGCCGCGAGGACTTTTTGCCGCGCTTCGCGCCTCGATGGGCAGGTCGCTTCAGCGGGCTACCGTCGGGATTCACCAGGCGCCCGTCGATCTTGTAGAAGTCACCGTTTGGCGCGAACTCGACCTCCACCCATCGATCTTCGGCCAATATCCGATCAATCTCCGCGAGCTCGTCATCGTCCAGCACGAGCTCCCATTGTCCATCGGAGTACTCCCACCACTCCCCGTCAACGAGGATGGGCGGATTGGTCGGCTCTAGCGATCGCGTGAACGTCGGCGGGATTCGGGGCTTCTTGCTCGCCATCTGAGCCAGAATTTCATCGCGTCCCACCCCCACGTCTTGTCGGCGGGAAGAGGTCGAACTCCATAACGGATTCGGACGGCTCGCCGGTGAGCACCGCGGGACTGGCTGCTCGACAGTGGTTCGAAACAAGCTAAGTCGCCTCGCGTCTGTTCAGGCTCGGCGGTCAAGCTGCCGAGCGAGGAGAGACTGGCGCAGCGAGCATCGTAGGCGCGATGAGCCACAGGTGGGAGGGAAGCGATGCGATCCATAGAGAATCCCGGAAACCGAGGGATTCGAGCAGGGACCCTCAAGTCGCAAAGCGAGACCCGGGTAGGCAGTACTACCGTTGCCGACAAAGTTCGGCAGCCCACGACAGGGAAACCGATGACCCGGGGGAGTAGCGTGGCAGATTGGCCGCTTCCCGCGCGTACCAATCCAGTCGATCCCAAAATCCCACCAGCGGCGGACATCTTGGATGGTGAGTGGCGCAAGATGGGCGGACCAAACTGTGTCGGTCAACCCCCTGTCCAAGCCACTCGGCTGGGGAGATCGACCTACCTCGCCTGACGAAAATCCTGTGTCAGCCAGCTACCCACGTGAGGATTGGCCTTCTTGATCTGAACTGGCGAGATGCCGGATTCTGTAAGTTCTCTAGAAACCGTCTCCAGAGCGACGCTCGTAAGCGGAACGCGTTTGATGCCTATCTGGACAGAGTGCTCCAATTCATTCTCAATTCGAAATCGAGCTGCGGTTGGCGGTGCGGTTCGCTCGATTAACCTAATCCGAGTTCGGAGGGGCCGAGTTTGAATGCGTTCAACTCGACCCCCCTTGAATCGGAAAGCTATCGATCCGGGCGAAACACGGAGCTCCACAGGTCCGGGAATCGCATATACGAACGCACCAAACCCGAACGCGCCCGCGAGCAAAGCGAGAACCAGGTACAGTGCCAAGGGTTGGATGTTGGGCCCGGTCGTGGCGAGTCCTACGATTATTAGCGACAGAAAGAAGGCGAATACACCTGTAGAGACCCATCGCCCGACACGCAGCTGCTCCCGGTAGTACTTCGCCGTGTCGGCTGAGATGTCGAAGACAACTTCGTGACCCGCGCCGCTCATTAGTGGTCCTTCCAGATTATCCCCGCCGACGCCGCATTTAGAACGGCGCCGACTACCGCCACAGTAGTTGCGACCCCCTTTGGAAAAGCCGATGACTTGAACAGCCCCAGGAGAGAAACCACCCCCCCGACTGCGGTTAGCGTGAAGGCATACCAGAGCAGCAGCACGTTCGTCTGATCGCTCTGCTGGTAGTTATGGTAGGCTAAGATTCCAAGGATACCCAGCGCGATACCTACCACTCCGGCGTAGCCAAGATAGTAGAATGACCCGGTCGTAATCGCCAATGGCGCAGTTGCGAGCAGAATCCCGAGAGCGGTTCCAGCAAGAAGTTCGGGGCCGCGCTCCCCCGTTTGTCAGACACGGCAAGTCACGTCGAAATCGACCTGTCTCTAAGCCGGCCGACCGAGATTCCGCCTGTAATTTTATCGACACCGGCGAGCTGATTGTGGCACAACTTCCCTTCTACGCAAACGTTTATCTAAGAAATCCCAGACTGCATCCTCGGAGCGTATGACGCTCGTCTGACAAACAGAACGAGGAACCACCGATGAAGTCCATCATCCAGGAAGCGATCGCGAAGCACCAAGAGAACCAGTCTCTCACCGAGGAGAAGAAGCCGGCCGCGCCCGCCTACACGAGCTCGGACGACGCTGAGCTGGCGAAGCTGGCGGAGACGCTCAAGGTCAATATCCGCATCGTCGGGTGCGGCGGCGGCGGCTCCAACACGATCAACCGCTGCGTCGACGAAGGCATCCAGGGCGCCGAGATGTGCGCCATCAACACGGACGCGAAGCACCTCCTGACGATCCACGCTCCGCGCAAGGTCCTCATCGGTCGCCGGGCCACGAAGGGCCTCGGCGCGGGCGCGCGCCCCGAGATCGGGGAAGAGGCGGCCCGCGAGAACGAGGAGGAACTGCGCCAGTTCGTCAACGGCGCGCACATCGTCTTCGTGACGGCGGGGATGGGCGGCGGGACCGGTACCGGCTCCGCGCACCTGGTCGCACGCCTCGCGAAGGAGGCGGGCGCGCTCACGATGGGCGTCGTCACCCTGCCGTTCGCCGGCGAGGGAGCGGCGCGCATGGAGCAGGCCCGCGACGGGCTCGAGCGCCTGCGCCGCGTCTGCGACACGACGATCGTCATCCAGAACGACAAGCTCCTCGAGCTCGTCCCGCGGATGCCCCTCGACTCCGCGTTCAAGCTCGCCGATGCGGTCCTGATGACCGCGATCAAGGGCATCACCGAGATCGTGACGAAGCCCGGCCTCGTCAACCTTGACTACGCCGACATCCTGACCGTCATGAAGGACGGCGGGGTCGCCCTCATCGGGCTCGGCGAGAGCGAGAGCGCGACCGACCGCGTCACCGAGGCGGTCACCGAGGCGCTGACGTCCCCCCTGCTCGGGTCCGTCGAGCTCAAGGATGCCACCGGCGCCCTCGTCCGCGTGATCGGCGGTCCGACGATGACCGTCAGCGAGGCCGAGAAGGCCGCCGCGCTGGTCGGCGGGAAGATCTCGAAGCGCGCCCGCATCATCTGGGGCTGCTCGGTCGAGAACTCCCCGGAGCTCGAGAACACGATCAAGGTGTTGCTGATCATCACCGGCGTCCGCGCCCAGAGCCTCCTCGGACAGAAGGGAGGGTATGCCTCTGGCGAGTCCGAGGAAGTCATCGACCTCATCCGGTAGAGCGGCCGAACGACCCCGGCCCCGCTACCTCGGCCTCGAGGTGGCGGGCGACCAACCTCTTCTCCCCTCCCCGCGGGCCTGGGAGGCGATCCTCTCCGCCCGCTGGGCCCGGGGCGCGCGCGGACCGGCGTCCGGGTTCCGCATCGTCCGGAGCGACGGCCGTCGCGCGATCGTCGAAGTCGAGCACCGCGCCGCCTCTTGGGCCCGCGCGGCGTGGAACGGTCCGGATCCGGCCGGGGCCGGACCCACGATCGCGACGCGACGGACGTGGGGCACGCTCGTGGACGCGAAGGTCTGGATGCGGCGGCCGCGCGCCGTCGCGGGCTGACCGAACGGCTACGACAGCGAGACCGCGAAGTACGGCTGGGTGATCGAGAGCTCGCTCACGCCGGTGATCGACATCGTGACCTTGCCGATCGCGCCGCCCGTCGCGTAGGTGTAGTCGGTCGAGCAGACGCCGTTCGTGCTCGTTGCGGTCGGGGTGCACGTGATCGTCGCGCCGGAGTACCCCAGCGACGTGAAGTAGTTCAGCCACGCCGCGGCGTACGGCGAGAACACCGTGATCAGGATCGCGCTCCCGCTCGCGAGCGAGTAGCCCGAGACCGGTATCGTGATCTGGGAGTCGACGAGCATCCGCAAACTGAGCTCCGCGGTGAGCACGCCTGATTCGCCGCCGATCGAGTTGTCGAAGACCGGCATGACGACGGAGAGCTCCCCGTTCGAGTAGGCGATCGACGGCGGGTTGTAGACGATCGGGGTGCCGCCCGGCTGCGCGTAGATCACCGCGCCGTCATCGTACGCGACCTCGACCGGCGAGGCGTACGTGTTCCGGAGGTCGACGACGAAGCCCGCGCCGGGGTGTACCGGCGCGCTCAGCGCCCGGGTCCCCGCGCTGGAGGTGACCGAGTAGTTGACCCACATCCCGTAGAGCCCCCCCGTGTAGTTCGTCATCGGGATGATCTGCGCCGAATCCGGCCCGGCGAACGGCGGGGCCCCCTGCGACCCGAGGGTGATCGGGAAGATCGCCTGGGCGCCGACCCGGTCGACCGACGCGAGACGCGCGACGACGGTCGCGAACTGCGCGACCTGGTTCTCGACGAGCACGTCGTGGTTGAGGTCGTTCACGCTCATCGTGTTGGGCAGGGTCGTCGAGAGGTACGTCGCGATGTACGTCACGACGAGCAGGAGACCGAGGATCGTCGCGACGGGAGCGACCTGCGCCCGTCGGCCGTGCCGTCGCCAGCGGCGGCCGCCCCGGGGCCGAGCCGGGAACGGGCGACCGGGATCGAGACGGATCGGACGCGAAGAACGGCCCATGGCGGTCTACGGGGGTGATACTAGCCTCGGTCGCGGTATTAATGAGTGCCGCTGGGCCGGGCGCCCGTTCCGAGAAACTTATCTTGGGTCCACCCTCCCCGTTGGGGGTAAGGACGGTGTCCTCCGGAGCAGGCGCGCAGACCCGGCTGGAGCGGGCCCTGCTATCGGTCGACGATAAGACCGGCCTCGCCGAGTTCGCGCGCGAGCTTGGGGGATTCGACGTCGAGCTGTGGGCCACGGCAGGCACCCGGCGGGCCCTCGGGGAGATTTCGCCCCCGGTCCGGGCCGCGGAGGAACTGACCGGCATCTCGTCGTGGTTCGGCGGGCGCATCAAGACGCTCCACCCCGGCCTGCTGGGCGGTATCCTCGCCCCGCGGACGGACGACGGCCGACGGGAGCTCGCCGACCACCACCTGCTGCCGTTCGACCTCGTCGTGGTGAACTTCTACCCGTTCGAGCGGCACCTCGTGGAGCATCCGGACGCGCGCGACCGCGAGGAGTTCATCGACATCGGGGGCGTTACGCTCGCGCGCGCCGCGGCCAAGAACCACGAGTGGGTGACGGTCGTCACCGATCCCGTCGACTACGGGCCGCTCGTGGCCGAGCTCCGGGCGAACGGAGGCGCAGTGTCGGCGGCGACCCGGGCCCGTCTCGCGGTCCGCGCGTTCGAGCGCTGCACGGACTACGACCGCGCCATCGCGCGGGGTCTGCGGGGAGCTTCGGCGGCTCCCGGACCGTTCCCGGAGGAGATCGTCCTCGCCCGCGAGCCGCTCGCCCTCCGCTACGGGGAGAACCCACACCAGCGAGCCGCGACGTACGGCGCGATCCTGCCGACCGACGCCGGCCTCGTGCCCCGACCGTTCGATCTGGTGAAGGGCGAGAACCTATCGTACACGAACCTCCTCGACCTCGACACCGCGCTCGCGATCGTCGCCGAGTTCCCGGGTCCCAGCGCCGCGGTCGTGAAGCACGCGACGCCCTGCGGGGTCGCTTCGGGCGTGACGATCGCGGAGGCGCTCGAACGCGCGATCGCGACCGACCCGGTCGCGCGGTACGGCTGCGCGATCGCGACGAACCGACCGATCGACGCGGACGCGCCCGCGGCGATGAAGGGGGTCTTCGTCGACCTCCTCGGCGCACCCGAGTTCGCGCCCGAGGCGCTCGAGCCCCTCGGACGGCGGCCGAAGATCAAGCTCGTCCGTACGACTCCGCCGGACCTCACGACCCCGTCGTGGGAGGCGAAGAGCGCGCTCGGACGGATGCTGCTGCAGGAGACCGACCGCCGCGAGCTCCTCCCCACCGAGTTCCGGCCCGTCACGGGGCCGAGCGCGACCGCCGAGGAGCGCTGCGCGCTCGACTTCGCCTGGCGGGTCGTCCGACACGTGAAGTCGAACGGGATCGTGCTCGCGAAGGGTCCGCAGACCGTCGGCATCGGGGGCGGCCAGCCGACGCGCGTGAAGGCGGTCGAGCTCGCGGTCGAGGTCGCCGGCCCGCGCGCGCGAGGGGCCGTGCTCGCGTCCGACGCGTTCTTCCCGTTCGCCGACGGGGTCGAGGTCGCGGCGCGCGCCGGGGTGCGGGCGATCCTGCAACCCGGCGGGAGCCTGCGCGACCCCGAGGTCATCGCGGCGGCCGAGAAGGCCGGTATCGCGATGTATTTCACCGGCTGGCGGGTTTTCCGGCACTAGACCGGTTACGCGCCGTCGGGAAGTGCCGGCGCAGGATCGTCCGGAACTCGACCGGGTCGATCGGTCCGACTTCCCGGCCCTTCTCCTGGCCCGCCTCCAGGAAGAGGAACGTCGGGATCGAATGGATCCCGTACGAGCGCGCGACCCCGACGGCCTCGTCAACGTTCACCTTCGTGAACTTGATCCGGCCGGTCATCTGCTCGCTCAGGACCCGGATCACGGGCTCGGTCACCCGGCACGGGGCGCTCCAGTCCGCGTAGAAGTCGACGACGACGGGGAGCGTGGAGCGCACGACCTCCGCGTCGAACGTCGCGTCCGTGACGTGGACCGGCTGCGTTCGGCTCGGCATCGCTCCTCGCGGCCCGGGTTCGAAATCCCGCCGCGCTTTAACGCTGAGGCTCGTGCGGCACGGTCGGACCGTGCCGGCCCGCGTCCCCCGACCTTCGAGCGCCTCGTCCCCGGGGCGTCGCCTCCTCGGCTGGTTCCGTCGCGTGAAGCGTCCCCTTCCCTGGCGTGCCGACCGCGACCCGTACCGGATCTGGGTCGCGGAGGTGATCCTCCAGCAGACGCGGGTCGCTCAGGCGCTCCCGTACTACGTTCGATTCGTCCGGGAGTTCCCGACGGTCGGCGCGCTGGCGTCCGCGCCCCTCGACCGGGTCCTGAAGGTCTGGGAGGGGGCGGGCTACTACGCGCGCGCCCGCCATCTCCACGCCGCGGCCGTGTGGCTCGTCCGCGAAGGGGACGGACACGTTCCGACCACGGTCGCAGAGCTCCAGCAGCTACCCGGCGTCGGCCCGTACATCGCGCGGGCCGTCGCCGCGATCGC
Source organism: Thermoplasmata archaeon (assembly GCA_030039865.1). Lineage (GTDB taxonomy): Archaea > Thermoplasmatota > Thermoplasmata > Lutacidiplasmatales > UBA184 > Lutacidiplasma. The sequence continues at coordinate 1,654 of JASHUS010000115.1, read as the reverse complement.
GTTCGATGCCCCGGTCATCGCCCTCGAGGCGAACGGCCTGCGCGTCGGCGCCCGATGGATCCGGGCGGCCGGCGACGCGCGATCGGGCCCGAATCGCCACCGGATCGAGGCGGCGCTCTTCGGGACGATGGACCGCCTCCCGCCGGGAGAGTTCAACGAGGCGATCATGGAGCTCGGAGAGACCATCTGCCTCCCCACATCGCCCCGGTGCGGGGTGTGCCCGGTCGCCGCTACGTGCCGGGCGTTCCAAGAGCTGCCCGATCCCGGGTCGGTCCCATCCCGCCGAACTGCGGCGCCGCGGCCGCACGTCCGGGCGTCGGTCGTCGTGCTCGAGGACGAGAACGGGCGATGGCTGGTCCAACGCCGGCCGGAACGCGGGCTCCTGGGGGGCCTCTGGGAGTTCCCGGGCGGCAAGATCCACGCGCCCGAGACGCCCGAGGAGGCCGCGCGGCGCGAACTCCGAGAGGAGACGGGGGGGCGCGCCGGTCCGCTCAAGCCGGTGGGGATCGTCCGGCACGGCTACAGCCACTTCACGGTCGACCTGCACGTCTTCCGGGGCCCGGCCCGGACGCCGAGGCCCTCGGCCTCGGCGACGCGCCGATGGATCCGGCCGGAGGCGATGCACCGTCTCGCGATCCCCAAGGCGACGGAGAAGGCGCTCGTCCTAATTCGGGCCAGCCGGCCGACCGACCGGGCTAACCGGGCCGGCGGGCGGAGGAGGCCGACGCGACGGCGCTCACGAAATCGTGGATGACGAACGGTCGGCCGAGCACCTCGCTCGCGCCCGCGGTGCGAGCCTTGCTGTCGGCGGACGCGGCGTCGCGCGCCAGGATCACGAGCGCGCGCGCCTCGGGATGGTCCCGAAGCCACGTGCGCAGCTCCTCTTCCCATCCGATCTCCCGGCCCTCGGCATCGACGATGAGGACGACCGACGCGCCGGCGAGCGGAAGCTCCGCGTACTCGTCGAGGCCGGCGATCGAGTGCGTCGCCGAACAGTGGTGCAGCTGGAGAAGTCCGCGCAGCAGCAGGAGCGTGTCGTCGTTCCGGCTCCAGACGACGGCGCAGACGCCCGTCAGAGCGACTGCGCGACCGGGGATCCCGGTCGCGGGAGAGCGCGTCGGCGAGTTGGAACTGCCGAACACGCTCACGCAGGACACCCGGACGTGGCAAAATGCGGGTCCGACCCTATGAAGGCTCCGCGACGGTTTCGACGCCCGGAACGGGGGCCAGAAACCACAATCCAACGCCTAGGATAACTATATAGAGTGTGCGGCCAATAGGTAGTTGGCCTCGGGCATCGGTGGCGGCGTCTCTTGGTGGCACCGTCCAAGAGACCAGGGGTCGCCCCGCCGGTGCCTTCCCTCTTCGTCTTGAGCGATAGCTTCTTTTGAGGGGCGCCACGACGAGCGGCGATGGTCGCCCTCTTCGGTCCCTCCGAGCAGGATCTCGAACGCCTCCGGACCACGGTCGAGTCGCTGGGCACGACGAGCGTGCCCGGTCTGTCCGCCGCCCTCTCCTGGCGGGAGCACAAGACCGAGAAGCTCCTCGCGCACGAACTCGCGCGCCCGAACACCGCGATCGCCTACGATCCGGCCCGGCGATTGGTACGCTGGGCCCGGGCGGTTCCGCCCGCGCCGCCGCCGAAGGCCGGGGC
>JASHUS010000114.1 GCA_030039865.1 Thermoplasmata archaeon | reverse complement strand
AGCGGGAGCGCGGGGCCCGTCGTCGCGGGGGCGGGGCGTACGGCAGAGTCGGCCATCGCCCTAGTTCATCTCCCGCGCGCGCGCCACGATCTCGTGGGGGAAGAAAGGCTCCCCGTCGTACTTAAGCAGGCGATCGGAGAGCTCGATCCCGGTCTCGGCGCGGAGCAGCCGACCGAACTGGCCGGAGTAGTTCGCCTCGACGAGCAGCGTGCGGCGCGCCTTCGCGAACGCGGCCCGGACCGCCACCGGATCGAGCGGGTAGACCGCCGGGAAACGCAGGAGGTTGGTCGGGCGTCCCTGGGCGGCGAGGATCTCCATCGCGTCGCGCACGGCTCCGACCGTCGAGCCCCACGCGACGAACGTGAGCGGCGCGTCCGCCGGCCCCTCGAAGAACGGCGCGGGGACGGCCCGGATGAGCCCGTCCATCTTGTGCATGCGCTTGTCCATCATCCGCTGGCGTTCGGAGATCCAGACCGGGATGCCGGCGCGGACGTCCGAGATGAGGTGGCCGCGCTCGTCGTGCTCGTCCGATCCCGCGACGAACTGCAGGCCGGGCTGGCCCGGGATCGCGCGCGGCGAGACCCCCGAGGCGGTGTAGGCGTAGCGCTTGTACTCGTGGCCGTTCGGCTCAACCGCATAGAGCGAGGGAACCGGAACGTCGAGGTTGAGCTCCGAGCGGTCGGCGGTCATGTGGTTCTCGGAGAGATGGAGATCGCTCGCGACGAGGATCGGTGTCTGCCACTCCTCGGCGAGCCGGAACGCGTCGATCATCGCCCGGTACGCTTCCGTCGGGTCGGCGGGCGCGAGGATCGCGCGCGGGAACTCACCCTGGCCGGCGCCCAACATCAGGTTGAGGTCGCCCTGCTCGGTCTTGGTGGGAAGTCCGGTCGACGGCCCGGCGCGCTGGGACTCGACGACGACCAGCGGCGTCTCGGTCATCCCGGCCATGCCGAGCGCCTCGACCATCAGCGAAAAGCCGCCCCCGCTCGTCGCGGTCATCGCGCGCACGCCCCCGAACGAAGCGCCGATCGCCATGTTGATCGCGGCGAGCTCGTCCTCCGCCTGCTTCACGACCACGCCGACCTGCGTCGCGTGGGCCGCCATCCAGTGCATGATCGACGACGCCGGGGTCATCGGATACTGCGACAGGAACTTGCACCCGGCCGCGGCCGCGCCGAGCGCGATCGCCTGGTTGCCCGTGAGCAGGAGCTTCGGCTCCCCCTGCTTCGGGAGCACGTGCGGGCTCGGCTTCGCGTGCTCCGACGCGAACTGGTAGCCCTCCGAGCTGGCGCCGACGTTCCAGTCGACGACGTCCCCTGCCTTCTTGCCGAACGAGTCGCGCAGGACCTGGTGCAGGAGGTCGAGCGGGATACCGGCGAGGTAGCTCACCGCGCCGATCCCGCCCGCGTTCTGGAGGATCGACTGGCTCGTGTACTTCCGGGCCATGGCGAGCGTCGGCACCTCGAGCTTCGAGACCCCGGCCGGGAGGCTCACGCCCTCGAGCGAGAACTTCTCGGGGTCGAAGACGACGACCCCGCCCTCCCGGATCGCGGGCGCGTGGATATCGACGGTCGCCCGGTCGAGCGCGTAGACGATGTCCGTCTGGTCCCCGGGGGAGTTGGGACGTCCCGACGAGGCCCGCGCCTGGTACCAGACGTGACCGCCCCGGATCACGGACTGGTACGCGTTGAGCCCGAAGACATGGAGCCCGAGTCGCGAGAACCCGCGGGCGACCGACTCGCCGATCGAGGCGATACCGTCCCCCGCCTGGCCCCCGACGCGGACGGAGATCTCGCTCATCCCCAGATTCGAGGTCCAGAGCCTACTAATCTTTTGTGCGGAATCCGCAGCCCGTTCGCCGAGAGTAGCACGGGGGGGCTGCCCGTACTTCAAACCCCCCGCGCCCTCTGGGAACGCGCCCCATGCCGCCGGCCCGACGATCGGTCCATGTCCGACTCTTCGCGTCTGCGGGCACGGCGGCGGGCCGCTCCTCCCTCGAGCTCGACGTCCCCGCCGAGGGGATTGGCGCGGCCGAGCTTGTTCGGGGCCTGGCCACGGCCCATCCGCAGCTGAGGTCGATCCTGCGCGCGAGCCGCTTCGTGCGGAACGGGAGATATCTGACGGACCTGCGCCAGCGCGTACGGCCGGGCGACGAGTTCTCCGTCCACCCGCCGTACGGGGGGGGCTGAGCGTGTCGATCCGCCTCACGCGGAACCGGCTTTCGCTCGGAGCGGCGAGCCGCGCCCTGGAAGGGGCCGGGCTCGGCGGTGTGGTGGTGTTCGCGGGACGCGTCCGCCCCGACTCCCGCCCCGCCGGCCGCGTCGTCGCACTCGAGTACGAGGTCGACCGCGCGATGGCCCTCCGCCGGATGCGTGAGCTGGACGCGGCCGCGCGGCGCAAGTTCGGGGCCCGGCGGGTTGTCCTGTGGCACCGGTTCGGTCGGGTCGAGGTCGGGGAGACCGCGGTGATCGCCGGTGCGGCCTGCGGTCATCGGGCAAAGGCGTTCGACGCGGCGCGCTACCTCATCGAGGAGCTCAAGGCGACGGTGCCGATCTGGAAGTCGGACCGAGTACGA
>JASHUS010000113.1 GCA_030039865.1 Thermoplasmata archaeon | reverse complement strand
CGCCGCGCCCGAGATAGGGCAGCAGCTCTTGGACCAGGCCAATCGGAGCCACCGCGTTGACCCGGTAGATCCTCTCCAGCTCCGAGGAGGAAGGGTCGCGAGCGGACGAAGCGGCGAGGGCCCCAGTTCGCTCGCATTGTTGACAAGAAGTCGGAGGGACCGACGCGTCGCGACCCGGTCCGCGATCGCGCGGCGTTGCGCTGGATCCGCGACATCGCCCGCGACGGTTTCGACCACGCCACCGGCCGAGCGGATATCGTCCGCCGTACGCTCGAGCGCCGAGGCTCCCCGGGCGGTGAGGATCAATTCGAAGCCCTCGCCCGCAAGGTAGCGCGCGAGCGTCGCGCCCAGACCTCGGCTCGCGCCGGTGACAACCGCGAGCCGGCGCGGTGGGTCCGCGGGGCTCATGCGCCCTCCACCCGCTCGCGTACGAGGAAGCGGCAGACCGGATCTCCCGCGACCACCCGATGGGAGACGTCGACTCGGGCCCGCAGCAGCGACTCGAACATGCGCTGCTCGGTCTGACACGCCTCGGGGTAGCGTCCCGCGATCGCCAGGATCGGACAGTTGTGCTCGAGCATCTCGACCGTTCCTTTCCGCCGCGCGCCCATCTCGGCCATGTAGCCGCCCTCGGTCCGGATCCGGCTCAGCTCCTCGACCCGGTTCGCGAGGGGACCGGCCCGCAGGCGAGAGCGGTTCCGGTCCGCGACTTCATGGGCCCGCTGAGACAACAGTTCCGCGACCGCGTTTCGACCGAGTCGGCGCTCGATGAATTCGAGCGCGCAGAGCGACATCTCGGTGTACCCCTGCGGGAAAAGCGCGAGGGCGCCCGGGGCGAGTCGGAACAGCACCCGGGGCCGGCCGACCTTACCCGCACGGTACGATCGGACGACCAACCCGTCGGATTCCAACTTCTCGAGGTGCCCGAGGGTCGCAACCTTCGAGATCCCGAGTTCCTCGGCGACCTCCGTCAGCGAGGCGTCGGGCCGCCGTTTCAGCAGGAGCAGGATACCGCGCTTGGGCGAGGAATACCCCGCCGCGCCCGGGTGGGCGTTCGGCTCGGTCGTCATCGAGCGGCGTAACACGACCCGGGTTTATACACTGAGTTGTTAACAAATCGAACTTAGCGTGACGCCGGTCGCCGCCCTCCGGCGGCGTCCATCCCAAGCCGCGACATCCCGAGGGCTGAGCCGGTACCCTTAATACGCATGAATGCGCATCGTTGCTCCGGTATGGCGTCCGAGCCTTCCCCTCGTTCCCCCACCCCCCCATGCCCCGGACGCCGGTGCGCTCACCCCGAACCGGACCACGTCCCCACTCCGGAGCTCGCGGGTCCCGCCGAGGTCGTCACCTACTGCGCCGCCTGCCGCCGACACGAAGTCCGTCGGCTCCGGTGGCGACCGTTCGGCCGTACCGCCGCCCGCCCGCGAGCGCTCGGGCGGGCCATTCCCCCCGCCTAGTCATCGAGGCGAAGCGATCGTCCGTCCCTACAGGTGGGCGAGCGCCAGCCCGATCAGGAACCCGGCGAACCCTGAGCCGATCCCGATGATCAGCATCCGCGACCCGCTCTTCCAGACGGATCCGATCGTCGTGCGTGCCTCGTAGAATCCGATGAGGAACAACATGATGCCGCTCAGGATGATCGCGATCTCTGCCGCGAGAACGGTCCGGTCCCCCAGCAGGACGAACGGAACGAGCGGGACGGCATGCCCGAGCAACGTCGCCGCTCCGACGAGCACGGCGCTGTTTCGGGGCGCCTTCTCCTCGACCGGGGCCAGCCGGAGTTCGAAGGCCATCATCAGGTCGAGCCAGGCCTTCGGCTTCGCTTCGATTCGACGGACCATCTCCTCGACCTCCTCGCCCTCGTAGCCCCAGTTGCGCAGGATGACCCGGATCTCCTCGCGTTCGAGTTCGGGTACCGCCGTCATCTCCCACTTCTCGCGCTGCATCTCGCTCGCGTAGAGATCGCGTCGCGATCGGGTCGAAGTGTACGCGACCGCTCCCATCGAGAGGGACTCGGCCGCCAGGGCGGCGAAACCGGCGACGAGGATGTACTTCACGTCGGTCCCGGCCGCCACGAGTCCGAGCAGGATCCCGAGCACGTTGACGATCCCGTCCTGGCTCCCCAGGATGAAGTCGGAGAGCAGGGTGGGTCTCGGATGGTCCTCGACACGCGCCGGAGTGGCCATTCTCGCGCGGGTCAGCGGGCCGGACGTTAAGAGCCTGCGCGACGGCCGTGGGCCGCGTTACGTCCGGACGAACCTGAGCGGGGCGATCTATTCGCGCACCGGTCGAGCGCGGATGAGCTTCCGGGCATCGCGGACGATCAGCGCGTGGTCGAACGCGAGCGCCCCGATCCGGGCGAGGGGAACCCACTCGGCGGTCGACGCGTCGTCGCCGCCCCGTGGCGCGCCGCCTCGACCCCGCATGAGGTAGGCGACGCTCGTGGTCGGCTTTCGCGGGTCACGATCGGGTCCGGAGTACACTCCCACGATCTTCCAGGGCTTCGCCACGAGACCCGTCTCCTCGCGGAGTTCGCGGGCCACCGCATGCTCGACCTTTTCCCGAAGCTCCACGAACCCTCCGGGAAGTGCGTGCATCCCCTTGAACGGGGGGCGACCCCGTCGCACCAGCAGTATTCGACCGCCGCGGATCCAGACCGCGTCGGCCGCCAGCGCGGGGCCGAGGTACTTTCGGGGCACTCCTCACGGAGGCGAGGCCGATACATCAGGGAAACGGGCGGCGCTGCGCCTCGGCCGCAAGGGATAAGGCCGAGCGCGCGGAAGCCGAGGGCCGGCACGGACCCCGGCGGTCCACCGGTCGAAGGATGAACCAGCACGCGCTCGTCCCGCGGACCGTACGCGGTGGCGCGTACCTCCTGATCTTCGGCGCCCTGCAGTTCATCGCCGGGATGATACTGGTCCAGAGCCAGTATCCGGGCTACAGCCTGCGGGACAACTACATCAGCGATCTCGGCGGGGCCAACTCCCCGTGGGCGCTGGTTTTCGACGGTTCGGTCATCCTTCTCGGGATCTGTGCGATCTTCGGAATCCTGATTGTATGGTCGGCGTTCGAGCCGGGACGGGCCCGCGGCGTGGGCCTCACGTTCGTGCTGATCGGTGGCATCGGAGCGGTCGGGGTCGGAGTCTTTCCCGAAACGACGCCCGTGCTCAACGGCGGGATGCACACGATCGTGTCGTTCATCGCGTTCTCGGGCGCCGGGATCGGCATCACCGCCGTCTCGTTCTCGATGGGAGGGAGTTCTCGATGGTCCGCGCAGCGACCTCTCACGCTCGCCTGCGGGGTCGTGACGTTGCTGGCGCTGGTGCTGTTCTCGCTGGGTCAATCGACGAGCAGCTCGGTCAACTCGCCGTTCTACCTCGACCTCGGATGGGGCGGGATGGAGCGCCTCATCGTCGCCCCGGTTCTCCTGTGGGCGATCGTCGAAGGCATCGTGATCGCCCGGATGCCTCGATTCGCTCCGGCGTCGGTCGCGGTGTAGGCCGGGCGATGCCGTTCTCGGACCGCCTCGTCCGACCTGATCCGAGTCCATGAAGGGCCCGTCGGCCCTCGCGCCACCGGTCTCCGTCTCGATCGTACTCGCGACCCTGAACGAGGGCGGTAACCTCCCCCAGGTCGTCGAGCGGATCCGGCGCCTCGACCTCCCGCCGTACGAGATCGTCGTCGTGGACGACGGGAGCACCGACGGGACGCGCGAGTATCTGGTGGGCGAAAGCGCGTCGGACGACCGGCTCCGGCTCCTCTTCCACGAGGGAAAGCAGACGACTCTGCGCGCGCACGCCCAAGGCATCGAGGCGGGGCGAGGCAACCTGGTTGTGGTGATGGACGCGGATCTGCAACACTCCCCCGAGACGATCCCGGGACTGCTCGCCGCTCTATCGCAAGGGGCCACCGTGGCCATCGCGAGCCGGTACGTCCCCGGCGGTTCGCCCGGCCCCCGGCCCTGGAAGCGGGCTGTGATCTCCTGGGGAGCGGAGTGGATCGCCCGGCGGGGGCTGCGCGCCGCGCATCACGTGGAGGATCCCGTTTCCGGGTTCTTTGCCTTTCGGAAATCGATCTGGATCCCGATCAATCCCGAGTACCGTGGATTCAAGATCCTGCTCTTCGTCCTCGCCATGTCGAACGGAGCCCGGGTCACGGAGGTCCCGTACCATTTCGAGAACCGGGCCGAAGGGACGAGCAAGGTCGAACAGAGCGCGTACATGCGCATCTATCTGCGCGAGGTCCGGTGGGCCCGGCAGTTGGAGACGGAACTCCGCTCCCGATCGAAGCCCGTACCTCGGTGAGTAACCCCTATAGCGACCGTGCGGGGTTCCGCGCCCCGACAGCAGGCTCATGCGGCTTCTCATCACCGGGAGTTCCGGATTCATCGGGCGCTACCTGGCGGCCCATGCGGTGTCGCTGGGCCACGAGGTCGTGAGCACGTATCTCAGCGAGTCGGAGCTCTCGGCACCCGATCTGCCGAAGGGGTCCGTCCGCTGGGAACAGCTCGACATGCAGCGGCGGGACGAGGTCGATCGCATCGTGCGGGACTTCCGTCCCGAGGGCGTGTTCCATCTCGCGGCCCAAGCGTACGCGAAGAAGGCCTGGGCGGATCCGGCCGACACGTTCCGGACCAACGTCCTGGGGACGATCTATCTCTACGAGGCGCTGAAGGACGTCGTCCCCCGCTCGTCAACGCTCCTCGCCTCCTCCGGCGCCTCGTATGGGGTTCCGGCGGAACTTCCGATCCGCGAGGACATCCCGCTGAACGCGACGAACCCGTACGGCGTCTCCAAGGCGTGCCAGGACATGCTGTCGCTGCAGTACGCCCTGAACTTCGATCTGCGGATCGTCCGCGCCCGGCTGTTCGGGACGACCGGACCGGGCAAGACTGGTGACGCGCTCAACGACTTCGCGCGCCAGGTCGCGACGATCGAGCGGACCGGTAGGACTGGCGAGATCCGCGTGGGGAACCTCGAGACGCTCCGCGACATCTCGGACATACGAGACGTGATCCGGGCCATGTGGCTGATCTTCGAGAAGGGCGATCCCCGGACCCCGGTGAACGTGGGGGCCGGACGAAGCTACTCCATCCGCTGGATCGCCGAGGAGCTCGTCAAGCTCTCCCGGGTGCCGATCAAGCTGGTGCCGGACCCGGCTCTCTTCCGCCCGACCGACGAAGCGGACAACCGGGCCGACACGACGCGCTTGAAGTCGCTGGGGTACACGTCGCAATTCCCGCTCGAGCGTACGTTGAGCGACGCGCTCGAATTCTGGCGGCTCCATCCACCGACCTAGCCCTCCGGAGCGCGGGCCCGACCGCCGCGACGAACTCCTCGCCGGTCCGGACCCACCCTCCTTTTCACCTCGAGAAATCGGACCTCGGTCGCCCGAGTAGACCAAGAGTTTTATAGGGGCGGACGGCAGGTTCCCCCGACAGGGAGTCGGGCGCCTCCCCTCGAGAGCTCCCGCAAGTCCGGTCAGGAGTCGGTCGGGATGCCCGAATCGGGAGGCCATCAAACGCCGCCCGGCCGTTCGACGGTCCGTCGTCCCTCCCTGGTGATCATCAGCGAGCCGATGGTCTCCCCCGAAGCGGTTCAGCTCAAGTTCGTCTCCGCCGTCGGGCGGGCGCTCTCGTCCTCCTTCGATGTCACGGTCGCGTCGGTCTACGTCGCGAAGCGGGCGCGAGAGCGTCTCGAGTCCCTCGGATTCCGGGTCGTGTCGCCGGACCGGGACCACTTCGTCCTGAACCGGATGCTCCTGCGCGCCGGCCTCCGCAGCGAGGCGACGCTCTGGACCGAAGCGTGGTTGCGAGAGGCGCTGTTCGGGTGGAATCGACGGCTCCTCATCCGGCTGCTCGAGAACTATCACTTCGACTTCGTCGTCAACACGACGAACACCGCAGCCGTCCGCAGCGACATCTGGTGGATCCAGGGCCCGCCGCTCTACGTCACGCTCGGCTCGATGCTTCGGCGCGAGGGGCGGAGCTCCGGTCCGCTGTCGCTCCTCTGTCACGTCGTGAAGTGGTTCGATGACCAGATCATCGGTCGACTCTACGCGTGCGGGGAAATGACGGTCGCCGCGTCGAACTACGTCCGTCAGTTCTACGAGCAAAACGGGATGCAGGTCTGTGCGACGATCTACAACCTGGCCGACCTTTCGGGGTTCCGTCCGATGCCCCGCGAGGAGGCGACCCCGTACGTCCTCGCGTACATCGGCAAGGAGACCGAGCTGGAGACGCTCTATCGCCTCGCCGGCGCAGGTATCCGCGTGATCGGGTTCGGCGGCAAGCTCGTGCCGGGCATGCACCCGGAACAGCTGCGCGCCACGATCGACTTCCGGGGCCACGTCGATCACGACCAGCTGGTGTCGCTCTACTCGGGGGCCGAGTTCACCGTGTTCCCGTTCACGAACGAGCCGTTCGGCTACGTTCCGGTCGAGTCGATGGCGTGCGGCACGCCCGTGCTGACGTACGGCAAGGAAGGACCGGCGGAGACGGTCGTGAACGGCGAGACGGGCTGGCTGGTCCACAGCCGAGATGAGTTCGTGCGCAAGGCAAGCACCCTCTGGCACGGCTTCGACCGGTTCCGTTTCAGCGCTCGGTCCGTCTGGCGCGCCGCCCAGTTCAAGCCGGAGATCCAGGCGCGCATGCTCGCCAATCTGCTGCTCAACGGTGGATCCGGAACCGAGCCGGGTCGTCCCGCGGCGGTCGAACTCTCGCGCACGGCGTAGTCGCGCCTGCGGGGGCCCCGCCTAGGCCGCCCGGGGGGACACCGACATCCGCTGAAGGTCCGCTTCGACCATGATGCGGACGAGCTCCTTGAACCGGGTCTTGGGCCGCCACCCGAGCAGACGGTCGGCCTTCGCGGCGTTCCCCCGGAGATTGTGGACCTCGGACGGTCGGTTGAATCGGGGGTCCAACTCCACGTGGTCCTCCCATTTCGAGATCCCCGCCACGCGGAAGGCCTCCTCCAAGAATTCGCGGACGGTATGCGCCTCCCCCGTCGCGCCCACGAACTCGTCGGGCTGCGAATGCTGCAGCGTTTTCCACATGAGCTCGACATAATCCGGCGCGTAACCCCAGTCGCGCTTCGAGTCGAGATTGCCCAGCGTGAGGGTCTTCGCCGTACCGGCGGAGATCCGCGCGACCCCGTCGGAGATCTTGCGCGTGACGAACTCGAGTCCGCGCCTCGGGGACTCGTGGTTGAAGAGGATGCCGTTGCTCGCGAACATCGAGTACGCCTCCCGATAGTTGATCGTGGCCCAGTAGGCGTAGACCTTGGCGACGCCGTACGGACTCCTCGGATGGAACGGGGTCAACTCATCCTGCGGCTCTCGATCCACGTGCCCGAACATCTCGGACGACGACGCCTGATAGATTCGAGCCTGCGGCGCGTGTGCCTTGACCGCGTCGAGCAGACGGAGCGTTCCCAACCCCGTGACCTCGCCCGTGAGCACCGGCTGGCTGAACGAAGTAGCCACGAACGACTGGGCGGCGAGGTTGTAGACCTCGTCGGGCTGCACTCGGCGGACGGCCTCGTTCAACGACACCTGATCGGTCAGGTCCCCGTCGAGAATCTCGATCCGCTCTCGAACGTTCGCCAGATTGCTCATGTTGGGCGTGCTGAGGCGCCGCACGAGCCCGACGACGCCGTACCCCTTGTCGAGCAGAAACTCCGCGAGGTACGATCCGTCCTGCCCCGTCACGCCGGTAATGAGGGCTGTACGCGACATCGAGGAAGTTGACGGATCGACCGACCTGTACCGAGGCTCGACTTAAAGGTGGCGTCGGCGACTCCTCGCAACCTGTCGCGTACGTCGCGGGTCTCGCGCAGGATGCTACGTCAGATTTTTGGGGTCCCGTCGCTGCGTCTACTCGCATGTCGCATGGAGGGGACCTTCCCCACCCGCGATTTCGGATTCGGCCGTGACAGATCCGACGCTGGACGAGCGCGCCACGAAGCTCCCGCTCACCCTCGATGATCTGGAGGAAGTCGCCGCGACGTGCGTCCGTCCCGCGGTTTGGGCGTACATTCAGGGC
>JASHUS010000112.1 GCA_030039865.1 Thermoplasmata archaeon | reverse complement strand
TCGAAGAGATCGATCGTCTCTTCCCGGCCCGGCTACCGCTCGTGGGAACCCTCCGCTCGACGGCCGAGGGGGGGAAGGGGCCCGACGCCGCGACGGAGCGTGCGGAGCGCCTCAAGGCGATCGCGCGGCGGCCGTTCCGCTGGATCGATCTCGAGACCGAGCGCGACGGTGACCTCGCCGCCGAACTGCCCGACCCGTCCACGCTGGGACGGATCCTCTCGGTCCACTACCCCGCGGGGGTCTCCCCGGAGGAGTGGGGCCGTCGGCTTCGCGACGCCGTGCCCGTCGGTTGCATCCGGAAGGTCGTCGCGCGGTCGGGCATCGTCCCGCTCTTCCAGGAGCTGTTGCCCCGTCTCCCGCAACCGGGCCCCGAAGCGGCCGTCGCGCTGACGACCGGACCGTCGGGACCCCTGCTCCGAGCCTGGGCGCGCCGACTCGGAGCGCCGATGGTATTCGCGTCACTCCCGTTCCGCCCGATCGGGCGCCCCGCACCGGTCGAGCCCAGCCAGGTACCCGTCGACCATCTGCGACCCTACCTCGAGGCCGACGGGAACGCACCGCTGTTCGGGCTGGCGGGCCACCCCGTGGCCCACAGCTGGAGCCCGTACATCCACGCTCGCTGGATGGGCGCCGCGCGGCGATCGGGCCTGTACGTGCCGCTCGACTTCGAGACGGAGGGCGAGTTCGTCGCCGGGCTCGAGCTCCTCGCCGAGGCGGGCTTTCGGGGGATCAACGTGACCCGCCCGTGGAAGGAAGCGGCGCTCGAGTCGGCCACCCAGGTGTCGGAGGGGGCCGAGGTCTGCGGGGTCGCGAATACCTTGACATTCCGCGGCGACGCCATCGAGGCCGAGAACACCGATCTCGCGGCCATCCTGCGACGCCTGGAAGAGCTCCGCGGCGCGGGCCGGTGGGACGGTTCGGCGCTCGCCGTACTCGGTGCGGGCGGAGCGGCGCGGGCGACGCTCGCCGCGGCGACCGACCTCGGGGTTCCCGCGACCGTCTACGCACGGCGCGAAGAAGCGGCCGAGGAGCTCGCCGCGCAGTTCCGGGCGCGCGTCGGCCGCCCAGAGCCCACGGAAGCGGCGACCTTGGTCGTCAACGCGACGACCGCGGGCCGAAGCGGATCGGGCCCCCTCGAGCTGCCGTACGGCACGCTCGTGGGCCCGGGGTCCCACGTACTCGACTGGGTCTACGCACCCGATTCGTCCGAACTGGTCGACGCGGCGACCCGCGCGGGCGCCACGTACGAGGACGGTCGACGCCTGCTCGTCTACCAGGCGGCCTCGAGCTTCGGACTTTGGTGGGGCGAAGAGCCTTCCCCCGCAGCCATCGCGTCGGTACTCACGGAGGTCGGATGCGGGGCGTAGGGCGCGCTTCGGGCGCGATCACGATCGTGAACGCGCTACCGACGGGCATCGGCTGCGCCCTCGGGATCGGTCTCTATGTGGACGCGGAGGTCACGCTCACCCCGGCCGCCCCGGGAAGCGCGCACGAACCGTTCGGCTTGATCGCGGACGACGGGGTTCGGACCCCGCTCGTCGAAACCGCCGTGCGGTTCGCGCGGCGACGGTACAGTCCCGACGCGACGTGGACGACCGAGCTCCGGCTCCGATCGGAGATCCCGCCCGCGCGGGGATTGAAGAGCTCGAGCGCCGTCGCGAGCGCGATCGTGCGCGCGGTGGCGACCGCCGCCGGCGCCGCCCCGAGCGACATCGAAGTGGCCCGGCTAGCCGCCGAGATCGCGCGCGCCGCCGGGCTCAGCGCGACCGGCGCGTTCGACGACGCGCTGGCCGGGCTCTCGAGCGGCTTCGTCGTCACGGACAATACGCACGACGAGCTCCTTCGCACCGGCACCGCGGACCCCGCGTGGTCCGTCGCCCTCTACGTCCCGCGCGCGACGCACGCGCCCTCGCCGGGATGGTCGGAGGAGTTCCGTCGAGCGGCCGCCGATGGCCGGCGCGCCGCGACCGCCAGTCTGCGGGCCGACTGGTGGACGGCGATGGACCTCAACTCCGACCTGGTGGAGCGAACGATGGGGTACGACTACGCGGAGCTTCGCCGACTTCTGCGGGAGCTCGGGGCGCTCGGGGTGGGCGTCAGCGGCCTCGGCCCTTCGCTCGCGGTCGTGGCACCGACCGAGCGCATCGCGAGCCTTGAGGCGCGCCTCCCCACGGACGGAGGGGAACGTCGGATCGTTGGGCTCCGCCCCCCGTCCACGGGCTCGGTCCGGGGGCCGCGATGACCCAGGTCCGAGTCCGGCCGGGCGTCGCGCGAGGCACCGTGCGGGCCCCGCCTTCGAAGAGCTACACCCACCGCGCGCTCGCGGCGGGCCACCTGTCGCGACGACCGTACGACGTTCTCGACCCGCTCGACTCGGACGACACGCGAGCGACGGCGCGCGGGCTGCGCCGGCTCGGGTCGACCGTGCGGTTCGGACGGCGGGACTGGGCCGTGCGACCGTCGCGCCGGCCCCCTCGGGGGAACGGGGTCCGCATCGACTGTCGCGAATCCGGGACCACCCTGAGATTCCTGAGCGCGCTCGCGGCGCTTCGCTCCGTACCGGTCAGGTTGGAAGGAGAGGGCCGGCTCCCCCGACGCCCGATGGGTGGGCTCCTCTCCGCGCTCCGAACGCTCGGCGCCGAGTGCCGGATCGACGTGACCGGCGTCGTCGTCCGAGGTCCGATCCACTCGGGGTCCGTCCGCTTGGACGCATCGACGAGCTCCCAGTTCGCGTCGGCGCTGCTGCTCGCGTTGCCCTCGCTCGAGGGCGAGAGCACGCTGCGGCTCGAG
>JASHUS010000111.1 GCA_030039865.1 Thermoplasmata archaeon | reverse complement strand
TGGTGCGCAGCTACCGGGGCGTTCGGCACGAGCGCGGACAGAAGGTCCGCGGACAGCGGACCCGATCCAACGGCCGGACCGGTATGGCCGCCGGCGTGCTGAAGAAGGAAGCGAAGGCGGCCGCCGCGGCGGCCGGCAAGGAAGAGGCCCCGGCTGCAGCGCCCGCCGCCGCGGCGCCGGCCGCGCCCCCGGCCAAGAAGGAGTGAAACGAGCTCCGTGGGCGATCCGAAGTTCTCCCGCCGCACCTACGAGACGCCGAAGCATCCGTGGGAGGCGGCCCGCATGGAGGAGGAGGGCAAGCTCGTCGAGAAGTACGGGCTCAAGAACAAGCGGGAGCTCTGGAAGGCCCAGTCGGTCCTCCGCGGGTTCCGCCGGCAGGCCCGCGACCTCCAGGCCCGGCTACGAGCCGGCGAGACGCAGGCTCGGCGCGAGACCGATCAGCTGCTCGGACGGCTCACCCGGCTCGGGGTGCTCGCGCCCGGCGCCCCGACGCTCGACGACGTCCTCGCGCTCACCACGGAGAACGTGCTCCGCCGGCGGCTCGAGTGGATCGTCTTCACGCGGGGGCTCGCACCCACGGTGACCGGCGGCCGGCAGTGGATCGTACATGGTCACTTCTCCATCGGCGATCATCGCGTCACCCGACCGGGCTACCTCGTGCTCTCGTCGGAAGAGCCGGGGATCCATTACACACCCACGAGCCCCTACGCCGACGACGACCACTCGGTCCGGGTCGCCCTGCGCGAGCGGCTCACCGCGCATCCGTCCGCCCCCGAGGCCGCGGCCGCCCCGGCGCCGGAAGGGGGGGCGTAGGCGATGGCGAAGGTCGGCATCGCGCACATCTTCGCGAGCTACAACAACATCCACATCACCGTCACCGACATCACCGGTGCCGAGACCCTCGCGAAGGCGACCGGTGGGATGGTCGTCAAGGCGGCCCGCGACGAGTCGAGCCCGTACGCGGCGATGAAGGCCGCCGACCAGATCGCGGCGGCGATCAAGGAGAAGGGCTACGAGACGCTCCACGTGCGCGTGCGCGCGCCGGGCGGGAACCGCTCGCGCTCGCCCGGGCCCGGGGCCCAAGCCGCCATCCGCGCCCTCGCCCGCGCGGGCGTCAAGATTCAGCGGATCGAGGACGTCACCCCGATCCCGCACGACGGAACGAAGCCGAAGGGCGGCCGCCGCGGGCGGCGGGTGTAGGTCCGCGATGCCCGTCACGATCCAGTCGCTGAGCCCCCGCTCGACCGAGCTCGAGCTCGAGGGGTTCACGGCCTCGCAAGCGAACGCGGTGCGCCGCACGCTGCTCGCCGATGTCCCCAAGCTCGCGATCGAGGACGTCGAGTTCCACCTGGGTCCGATCCGCGACGAGACGACGGGGAAGGATTACGACTCGTCGACGAGCATGTTCGACGAGGCGGTCGCGCTGCGCCTCGGCCTGCTCCCGATCCCGACCGACTTGTCGCAGTTCCGCAAGAAGTCCGAGTGCACCTGCGAGGGCGCCGGTTGCCCGCACTGCCAGGTGATGTTCTCGATCGACAAGAAGGGCCCGTGCACCGTCTACGCGAAGGACGTCGTCCCGCTCGGGGACGCGACGCTCGCGATCCTCGAGCCCGACGTGCCGATCGTGCGCCTCGGCGCGCGCCAGGCGCTCCTCGCGTACGCGACCGCCGTCGTCGGCACCGCCCGCGAGCACGCGAAGTGGCAGGTCGCGCAGGGCGTCGGCCTCGCCCCGCGGCCGCACGTGCACATCCAGCGCAAGGAGGGCTGCACCGACGCGTGCCTGAAGCGCACCGCGGCCTCGTGCCCGGTCAACATCCTCGAGTTCAGCGGTGGGAAGCTCTCGGTCACCGACGAGACGAAGTGCATCGACTGCCGCGCGTGCGTCGAGACGTGCGAGCACGGTTCGATCCGGATCGAACCGGACCCCGAGCGCTTCTTCCTGAAGTTCGAGACCGACGGTTCGCTCTCCGCGCGCGAGGCGCTGCGCTTCACGCTGAAGGACCTCAAGCGCCGCTTCGAGGAGCTGCGCGAGGCCCTCCAGGCGATCCCGTAGCGGCGCTGGAACTGATCCAGTCGTAGCGCAAGATCGCGCCGATCCGTCCGAGTCCGGCGAGCCGCCGGCCCGCGTCCCCGTCCTCGCGGACCACGAAGACGTGCAGGCGCGCCGATCGGGCCTGGTCGAGGATCGGGGCGATCGCGGGTTCGGGCAGGATCGCGTCGGTGACGAGCAGGGTCTCGACCGCGCCGGCTTCGACCGCCTCCGCGACCTCGCGGGGACCCACCGCGGCGCGCCGCCCCCCGGCGAGCGCCCGCACGAGGCGTTCGACGACCTCGGACTCCTCCGCGGCCACGCTCCCCCGGAGCGCCTCGCTGGCCCGGCCGGAGCGCAGGAGCTCGTCGATCCCGACGCGACCGGATTCGGACGTGGGGAACATCCGGGACTTCTTCGCGAGCGCGGGCTCGGCCTCGGCGAGGCGGCGGGAGATCTGTTCCTTGAGGAACCCCGGTCCGGCGATCACGATCGCGTTCGCCGCGGGCCCTTCGCGGCGCAGGACGTCGAGGATCTCGCCCACGAACGTGGCGCGGTCCTTCTCGGCCTGCCCGCCGGCGTACTGCTTTCCCGAGATCGTGCGACGGAGGTCCGCGACCGGCTCGACGGCGCGACCGCGCAGGCGGACGAACGACGCGTCGCCCCAGTCCACCGCCGCGACGAGGATCGTCGGCTCGTTCGACCCCGCGAGACCCTCGTCGAGCACGGACCGCTCGCCCGCGGTCAGCTCGGGCTTCGCGACCGAGACCTCGTCGCCCTCCGTGAGGTCGAGGGTGTGATGGCGCCCGATGTCGAACGGGCCTTCGACGATCGGTCCGGTGACCCGCACGTGCTTCGAGAATCCGTGGAACTCGACCTGCTCGGCGCGGACCACGAGGTAGATGCGCCGGCGGCTCCGTTCGGCCCCCGCGACGTCCGCCGGTGCCTCGGGGTCGCGGCGTGTCGTGGAGGCCCCGACCAGCTCGCCGGGCCGGACGAGCCGCGCGATCCGCCAGAGATCGCTCGGCGTCTCGAGGCGCAGCCGGTAGACCCCGGTCGTCCGCTCGTGATGCAGGAGTCGCACGTTCGCGCCCGGCGGCGCGAGGCGCGGCGCGGCACTTGGACGTTTCGTCCGGCGCGCGCCAGCGTCCGTCGGCCGCGATAGTCTTATCGCGGGCCCCGAAGATGCGCGCGAGTTCGGGAGGGGGTCTCCCACGGTCGAGTATCGCGAGCTCATGCGACGCCGCTCGTTCCCCGCGTTCCTCCTCGCGGGCGCCCTCCAGCTCGCCGCGCCGTCGGCGGTCCTCGTCGTCCTCGTCTTCATCGTGACGTTCGCCTACCCCGCGAACGAACGGGCCACCTTCGGGGCGCTCGGTCTCGCCTTCCTCGGGCTCGCCGCGACCGTCCCGACGGTCGTCTCGATGTTCTTCTCGGGGGCGCTCAGTGACCGCCACGATCGCGGCGCGCTGATGCGCGCGGTGAACCTGGTCTCGATCGTCGCGACGCTCGCGATCGTGATCGACCTCTATTACTCGCCCTCGGCCCACGTGGCCGTGCCGGGCCCGTCGGGCTTCTACCTGCCGCTCTGGCTCGTCGCCCTCTATCCGGCCTGGGCGGCGATCGCCGTGACGACCACGCTCTTCCGCCCGGCGTACAACGCGTCGGTCACGCATCTGGTCGCGACCGCGGAGCTCGGTCGGGCGAACGGCCTCATCTACGCGACGGCGGCCGGCATCAGCGCCGCCGCGACGCTCACCGTCGGCTTCCTCCTCTCCGCGTGGCCGGTCGTGTACTCGCTCGGGATTGCGTTCGGCCTCTTCTTCGCGACCCAGGTCGCTCTGCTCGCGATCGACGTCGACCTCTCGGTTCGCCGCCGCTCCCGACCGCGATCGCTCCTCACGGAGGCGCGCGCGGGCTTCCGCTACCTGTTCGGACGACGGGGGCTGTTCGAGATCACGATCCTCGCGCTCGTCCTCAACCTCCTCGCCGCGATGGCGACCGTCGAGATGGGGCTCTACATCGGCACGTGGCTCGGCCTCAACGAGGGGTACTGGTACGGCGGGATGCTGGCGGCGGGGACGAGCGGGGTCGCGGTCGGCTTCCTCGTCATCCCCCACCTCCGATTCGAGACCCGGGCGGGCCGGATCCTCCTCTTCCTCACCGTTCTCCTCGGCGCGGCGCTCCTGTCGTTCGGGCTCGTGCGGACGATCGGCCTCGCCCTGCTGATCTACTTCGCCTACGGGGTCTTCACCGGAATGTTCGTGAATGTCTTCTTCTCGATCGTCCAGGCGACCGTCCCCGACGAGATGATGGGCCGCGTCTTCTCGGCCGACGAGCTCGGGAGCCAGGCGCTGATCCCCGTGGGCCAGTTCATCGGCGGCCTCCTCGTCCTCGCCGTCACGGTCCGCGGGTCGTTCCTGCTCGCCGGCGCCGCGATCGTGATCTTCTCGATCGTCACCCTGTTCTCGTTCGGGGCGATGCGGGCCCTCGCGTTCGGCGCGGAGTCGACCGGGCCCCCCGACGCGAGCGGGACCTAGCCCGACTCGGCCGCGACCGGGACGCGATCGGGGTTGTACCACCGACGCTCGGGGCCGAAGCACCGGACGAAGCCGAAGCGCTCGTAGAGTCGGACCGCCCGGCGATTCTCCTCCGTCACGGCGAGGGCGATCACCCGCTCCCCGCGCTCCACGAGCGCACCCACCGTGGCGCCGAGGAGCGCGGCGGCCACGCCCCGACCCTGCCACTCGGGCTCGACCGCGACGTCCGCGAGCAGGGCACGGCCCTCGTGGCGCACGGCCACGATCGAACCGATCGCGCGGCCACGGAGCTCGGCGAGCCGGCTCGGTCCGAGCAGCGGCTCGGACCAGCGACCCTCGAAGAGCGAGCGGACGACCCGCTGGGCGTCCCGCGCGGGGTCGGGGTCTTCGAAGAAGAGGAAGCGGTCGAAGTGGTCGCGATACGCGGCCGCGTGCACCGCGGCGATCGAGGGTTCGTCCTGCGCGCGCACCGGGCGGATCGTCGCGCCGGCGGGCGGCTCGACGCGCGGGACCGGAGCGGCCGGCGGCCAGCGCATCTCGCTGCGGTGGAACGGCCGGAGCCCGAGCGACGTCAGGACGCGCGACTCTTCCTCCGGGTCGAGCCCGCCGATCGGCGCCACGAACGCGATCGGTCCCGCGTCGCGGAGCAGGGCGGCGAGAAACTCCCGATAACCGTCCGCGCTCGCGTCGCGTTCCGCCAGGTGGCAGAACCGGACGCTGGCGCCGAGCGGCTCGGGCGGCTCCCACAGCGCGATGCCGGTGAAGCGGCCGTCAGGCTTCCACAGCCGCCCGGGGAACGTCCCCGAGCGGACGCGGTCCTCAGTCTCGCGGGCGAGTTGATCGGGATCGAGCGCGCTGCCCCAGCGCGCGGCCCGGGCGCGCGCGGCGCCGCCCGCGAGCGTGCGCGCGGCCTCGGGGTCCGCGGAGAGCGGGAACAACTTCCCGGGCATGGCGGCCCCGAGCCGGGGCGCGCCTAATGAGCCTCGCGCTGCCCATTTCCGCCGACCCCCGGTGAATCGTGCGCCTATCCAAGGAGCCAACTCCGCTCCTCGCGTCGGAACGCCCATGCCGCTCTTCGTGGCCGAGCACGAGCATCCAGCCGACCGATGCCCCGCGGGGAACCCTCAGATGGCGCCGTTCCTTCTGCAGATTCTCTCCAATGAGAACGCGAAGAAGGCCGGGCTGACGATCCGCGCCGACGCGGTCGCGACCGGTAAGCACCACCTCTACGTCGTCGTCGACGGGCCGAGCGAGAAGGCGGTCCTGGATTACCTGGCGCCGTTCGGCCAGGCCGGGTCCCTCACGGTCCAGCCCGCGTCCCACTGCGAGGACGTCGTCGCGCGCGGCCGCTGCTGAAGCGCCGGTCTAACCCGCCCGTCCGATCCCGGCGAGGAATTCGACGAGCTGCGCGTTCGTCCCCGGGGCCCACCACACGTAGAGCGCGTGGAGGCCCTCGGCCGCGATCGCGCTCGCGCAGGCGTCCGCTTCCGCCGCCGGGACTCCGTTGGGCGTCACGTTCGTCGCTCCGACCGTGATCCCGAACGTCGGCGGGGCGCCGGTCCACCCGGCGGCCGAGTACTGGGCGAGCACCTCGTCGGTCGAGGCGTTGAGCGACGCCGTGCTACGGTGGCAGAACGCCTGAGTCTGGACGACGAGCCCGTCGACCTGGCCTGCGATCGTGGCGTAGTCCCAGCCCGTCTGGTTCGTCCGGTTCCGGGCGATCTCCTGGCCGGTGGGATATCCGATGCTTAGCCGGCCGTACTGATGAGCGAGCGCGGTCGCCTCGGCGAAGTTCGAGAGCGTGCGGGAGAAGTTCGTCGTGAACTCGCGTTCGTAGTGCGGCTCGTAGTCGTAGAAGATTCCCGAGATGAGACGCGACGCCTTGCGCGCGAGCGTACGGACGTGCTCGACGCCCGCCGTGTGGGCGTAGATCCGCGCCGCCGGGAACGCCGCGTGGAGCGCCTCCGCCCACGCGTCGACCGCGCTGACGTTGAGGGCCTCTCGCGCGGGGCTGCCCGACACGAGATCGAAGGAGTCGCCGGACTGGATCCACGCACCGTCACTGATGATCTGATCGACCTCGGTGGTCGAGTTCACCGCGAAAGTAATGTTGAGGGCGAGCGGCGCGGGAGCGGCCACGACCGTCGGGCCGGAGGCTCCGCGAGGGGCCGAGGCCGTAGCGGAGGGCGCGACCAGGACGGCGACCGCCGCGAGCCAGAGGGCTCCGATCGCGGCCGCACGTACCGTTCGGCGCCTCGTTCGACCTCCCCCCAATCCCCCGGGCTTCGGGAGCCTTCGCGGAGCGCGCGGGCTACCCATAGCGATGCTCGGAGGCCGAGGCCATCGAGGTCGGCCGTATAACCCGTTCGCGAGCCTCCCCGGAGGTGTCGATCGGGCTCGGCGGCCGGACGTCGCCCCGCGGTGCGGGTGGGGCCCCGGAATCGGTCCTGCCGGCGGCGAGCGCAGTCTATATACCCGAGCTAGGATATGTCAATCGTCAGACAAAGAACGGGGTCCTGTCTGACGAACATGGTCGACACGTCGGAGCGGGTGACGGTTCGGATCCCGCAAGAGCTCCTCGAGAAGCTCAAGCAGATCCAGGACGCGAAGGAGGTCGGCACGATCTCCGACACGATCCGTGCCGGACTCGAGCAGTACGTCGAGTTGAACCTTCCCCCGCAGAACATCCGCAAGGTGGTGGTCGAACTCTCCCGGCAGGACAACAACCGTCTCGAGGAGTTCGTCCGCGAGGGCAACTCCGTCAGCGTCGACGATGCGGTCCGTTCGGCCGTGCGGGAGTACATCCGCACGCGGCTCGAGCAGCTCGGCCCGGCGACCCGCTCGCACCGGCGCGAGGGCGAGGCGGTCACGGCCGGGGGGCCCCCGCCGCCCTAGGCGGTGGGGACGATGTCGGAAGGGAAGGACGCGACGGAGTCGTGGGCAGCGTTAGCGCTCACGCCCGGGATCGCGGT
>JASHUS010000110.1 GCA_030039865.1 Thermoplasmata archaeon | reverse complement strand
CGCACGGCGTAGATCCCGTCCTTCGCGAGGAAGTGCTGGGCGAGGTCGTCGATCCCCTTCTGGCAGAGGACGACGTTCGCGCCGGACTTCTTCACCTGGTCGACCATCTTCCGCAGCATGTTCTCCTCCTCCTGGAGGAACGCGTTCAGCTGCGTCGGGTCGTTGATCTCGATCTTCGCGTCGATCTCGGTCTTCTTGATCTCGAGCGCGGCGTCGAGCAGCGCGATCTTCGGGTTCTCGACCCGGGACGGCATCCCGGTGTGGACCTTCTCCTTGTCGACGATGACGCCCTCGATGAGCTGGGTGTCGGTCATCGAGCCGCCCTGCTTCTTGATCAGCTGGACGTTGTCGAGGTCGACCGTGTAGGTGTCGCCCTTCTTATCGGCGACCGCGGCGACCGCCTTCACGGCGATGTCGCCGAGCATCTCGCGGTTGAACGAGACGGACTTCGACGCCATCGAGGTCACGGCGATCCGCTTCAAGGTCTCCTGGTCCGAGACCGACACGCTCTGGCTGATGCCCTGCAGGAGCTCGAGGGCCTTCGCCGACGCGAGGCGGTAGCCCTGCGAGATGATCGTGGGGTGGATGTTCTGCTCGATCAGCGACTCGGCGCGCTTCAGGAGCTCGCCCGCCAGGATGACCGCGGACGTCGTCCCGTCCCCGGCTTCCTGGTCCTGGGTCTTCGCGACCTCGACCATCATCTTCGCCGCCGGGTGCTCGACGTCCATCTCCTTGAGGATCGTGACGCCGTCGTTCGTGACGACCACGTCGCCCATCGAGTCGACGAGCATCTTGTCGAGCCCGCGCGGGCCGAGCGTCGACCGGACCGCGTCGGCGATCGCCTTCGCGGCCTGGATGTTGTTCGTGAGCGCTCCGCGGCCCTTCTCTCGCTTCGTCCCTTCCTTCAGCACCAGGATCGGTGTCTGCCCTGTCAGCATGGTAACTCTCGCCCGAGTGTCCACTCGGATATCGGTTGGGTAAAAAAGCGGTTCTATTTAAAAGAGTCCCATCGCGTTCCGAGGGAAGGTGACCCGAACTACCTGCGAGAAAGGCGGAAGGGAAAGGGTTGTCCTCGCCGGCGGGACCGATCCCGGTCCCGCCCGCTCCGTCGCTCGTCCCCCTAGGGCGGCGCAGTGCTGCACGAACCGGACGAGCAGCACGAGGGGGTGAACGTCACGAACGCGATCGCCGAGAGCTTCAGCGTGTTCGAGGCGTAGATCGAGGTCGTCCCGCTGGACGAGAACGACGCAACGCCCGCGTTCCGGCCCCCCGCGACCCATCCGAGCTGGGTGAACGCGTAGGGGCTCGGGGTGCCGGACTGCACCTGGGTCGAGTTCCACGCCTCGAGCGCGCCCGAGGTGTAGTTCGCGACGAACAGGACGTAGTTGCCCGGACCGAAGCCGTAGCCGGAGGGCGCGTTGTCGAACGCGACCGCGTTGGAGATCGGCCAGTAGGCGACCGTGGAGACCACACCGCCCGGCGTGATCGCGACGATCTGGCCCTTGTTCTTCTCCGCGACGATCAGGTCCCCGCCGTACGGTCCCCAGCCCATCGGTGCGACCGACGGACCCGAGGCGTACGTGCCGAGGTTCATGAACCAGGTCGTCGCGCCCGTGGTCGCGTTGACGAGGTAGATCATGCCGTTGTTACTCTGCGTCACGATGAGGTCGTGGCTGAAGTTCCCGACCTGGTCATACGTCAGTCCGAAATCCTCGGCCGCGCTGTAATGCCAGACCGGGATCGTCGTCACGACCGTGACGTTGAGGCCCCAGTCGGTGATGCGGTAGAGCACGCCGCCGACGATGTCGTAGAGCACGTCCGTCGCGCAGCTGCAGCAGGTGGTCGTGTCGGCGACCTGGCGTCCGTCGACGCTCTTCACGGGGGCTTCGCGGACCCCCGCGCTCACGCCGATCCCGCAGTTCGTCTGCAGCGCGATCGCGAGCGAGCCTTCCGTGCAGGTGTAGGGCGCCACGGGCAGGGTCGAGTAGATCCCGACCGAGTCGAACGGTGCCACGACCGCGTAGATGTACTGACAGTTCTCGACGCCCTGGGCGAACACGTAGGACGTGTTGGCCGCCACCGCGTCGAGCTCCGGTATCGTCAGCAGCACCGTTGGCGGCGGCGCCGGACCGTAGACCGGCGTAGCGGCCGTGGAGCCGATTCCGAACACCAGGATCGCAAAGATCGCGATCGCCCCGAGCGGAGCGACGAGACGACCCCCGACGCCCCGAATCCCCTTTCGCATGTTTCGCCGCTCTTCGCCGTCACTCATGGATTCCCTCCAACTGCTCCCGACCTTCGACCGAGCCCGTGGAGGAGGCCACAATTCCGACTTTCGCCTCACGCAATGAGGTACTGTCGGACTTGCACGCATTCCCTCTCACTGTGCTCGTTCCTTCCCGGACCGATAGGTGGGTGCGGCATCGGGGACTGCTTTAGCGTATAACTATCTTGCTGCCTCCGAGTAACTTTCTTGCAACCAGAGGCTCCGCGTCCTCTCGTGGGAGCTACGGAAGTCGACGAAACTGGATTTGCGCGTCGAGTAGGCAGTTAGACGAAGTTTGCGTAGGGTCCAGAGCGAGCTCGAGAGCGTCCGGCTTTCAAAAAAACGGCGCGGGGGATCGGGGGGAGAGAGCGCCCCGACCGCCCCGCGTAGCGAAGGATCGTATCGAGCGACCGGGACCTAGTAGCCCCCGGAGCCGCAGCCGTGCCAGCCCTGGCTCCAGCCCCACCCGCACCCGCCACAGCCGCCGCCCCCACCGCAGCCGCCCGAGTTGGACGCGAAGCAGGTGATGAACGCGATGTCGGAGAGCCGCTGCGTCTGGGATTGGAAGAGGGTGGTCGTGCCGTTCGACTCGAACGAGGCGATGCCGTGGTTGAGCCCACCGGCGACGAAGCCCTGGTTCGTGAAGTTCGCGAAGTCGCTCGCCGGGAACGCCTCGAGGGCTCCCGAGCTGTAGTTCGCGACGAAGAAGACGTCCTGGGCCTTGCTGAACGTGCAGCCGCCGCTGTAGCCGCTCCCGCAACCTCCGCCGCCGCCCTTTCCGCCATAGCCGCTGCCGCTGCGGCTACCGTAGCTGGCGTACGACGCGTCCGCGAACGCGACCGCGTCTGCCTTCGTCCAGTTCGTGACGACGGTCGCAGCGCCGGTCGAGTTGACCGCGACCACGCGACCGGGCCCCTTCTCGGCGATCAGGACGGATCCGGCGTAGGTCCCGAACGCCGCCGGAGCGACCGCGGGTCCCGCGGCGTAGACGCCCAGCTGCGTGAGGAGCATCACGGCGCCGGTCGAGTTGACGAGCCAGACGTCGCCGTGCGCGCTGCTCGTCACGATGAGGCTGTGGTTGAAGTCCCCGACCTGGTCGTACGTGAGGCCCCAGTTGAGCGCCGGACTGTTGGAGCTCGGGAACGAGTCGACCAGCGTGATGTTCGCGCCGCCGTTCGTGATCTCGAAGAGCAGCCCGTCCACGATGTCGTAGAGGGCGTAGCCGGTTTGCTGGTGGCAGGGCTTGCAACCGCCGCCGTGGCCCCCGTGGCTCCAGTCCGCGATGTCCGTCTCGACCCCGGCGGCGACGATCGCGGCGTCACTCCAGGAGCTCGACGGGCAGCTCGTCACCGGCGCGAGGGCGAGCGAGCCCTCGTCGCACGTGCTGTTCACCGGGACGGTGGCGTAGAGGGAGACCGTGCCCCAGGCGTTGATGGTCCAGATCTGGGAGCAGTTCTGGACGCCCTGGTAGAACACGTTCGTCGAATTGGCCGCGATCGCGTCGATCTCGGGGAGCGTCGCGAGGGTCGAATGCGTCTCGGCCGGTGGCGAGGCGGTCGTCGCCGAGGCGGCGCCCGTGCTCAGGATCAGGAGCGCGACGACTCCGATCACGCCCAGCGGCACCGCGACCCGCGCGCTGGTGCCGATCAATCGCGAACGCCAATTCCCCCGAGCCGACTTCCCCTGGTCCATGGATTCTCTCCACCCTACCGCGCACTTCGGCGGGACGAACGCCGGGACACGGCGCGGCCCCCGGACGCGACCGGTGAGGTCGTGTCGAGCGACGATGCCTGTCCCTTCACGTTGTGTCGTCCCTTCCCCCGGACCGAGGCGACGCGGTGAATCCCGAACTGACTTGATGTATAACTACGTATCGCGGTGAGATACGCGCAAATTCTGTCGGGCGGACGGCGACAGCTCACTCGCCGTAGCGGCGGGCCCGCAGCTGGTAGGACCGGATCGCCCGGAGGAAGTCGAGCCGGGTGAGCCCGGGCCAGAGGACGTCCGAAAAGTAGAGCTCGCTGTACGCCGACTGCCAGAGGAGGAAGTTCGAGATCCGCTCTTCCCCACTCGTCCGGAAGACGAGGTCGGGGTCGGGGAGATCGGCCGTGTAGAGATGGCGGCTCACGGCCTCCGAGTCGATCGCGTCGGGGTCGAGGCGACCCTGCTGGACCTCCCGGGCCAGGGCGCGGATCGCGGCGACGATCTCGTCGCGCCCGCCGTAGCCCAGGGCCACGTTGTAGCGGTACTTCGTGTACGACGCGGTCGCCTTCTCGGCGATGTCGACCGCCTCGCGTACCCGCGGAGGGAGGACGTCGCGGTTGCCGATGACCCGCACCCGGATCTGGTGGCGGTGGACCCGCTCGTCGACGGCGATCTGGCGCAGCGCCCGGTCGAAGAGCTCCATCAGGGCCTCGATCTCCTCCTTGGGACGATGGAGGTTCTCGGTCGAGAGGGCGTAGACCGTGAGGATCGGGATGTTGATCTCAAGGCACCAGTCGAGGAGCTCCTCGAGCGTGTCGCGACCCTTCTCGTGGCCGCCCTGCACCGTCATACCCATCGAGCGAGCGAAGCGGCGGTTCCCGTCCATGATGATGGCGAGGTGACGCGGTACCGGTCCGCGGCGCACGAGCTCGAGCAGCCGCTTCTCGGTGATGCCGCGGAGCGCATCCCCGACGGCCTGCGAGAGGTAGGCGGGTGCGGCCGGCTCCTTCCGCTTCGGTTCGTCGGCCATCCCGCGCGTTCACCGCGCCCGGGGATATGGGCTCTCGGTCCGTCCGCGGCCCAGCGGGAGGGAGGCGCCCTGGTCGGGAGTTCCGGTCCGGAGGGACGGCCTCCGACACCTTCGAACCCGAGTCGCAGGCTCGACAGACCTACATCCTAGACCACTAGACTACCAGGGCAACCCCGCTGGCCTATTCGCTCGTGGCTAAGAGCCTTGCCGACGGAGAGCGCGTTTCGCGCGCGCGAGCGCGCGTGCGTTCTCCCGTGCGGAGGCCCTTGGAGCGTCGACCCGGCTTGCGAGTCGAACTCGTGGTTTATGTAGCGCGTCGCGGAACGGACTCACTCACCCACGGAGGCGTCCCGATGCGGCTCTTCATGAATTGGATCATCTCGGTCATGGCGTTGTTCGGATTGGTCCTTGTGCTGAAC
>JASHUS010000109.1 GCA_030039865.1 Thermoplasmata archaeon | reverse complement strand
CTGGCCCGTCGGATACTCCCCGCGTACCCGGCGGAGTACCAACCCGTGCCGTCCGACGTCACATACGTCGGAACGGGAAAGAGGCCCCGGGCCTGCCAATCGGAGAGCTCCTCCACCGTCAGCCCGCACCGACTCGCGAGCTGGTCGAGCGTCACGAACGTCGATCGAATGTAGCGCTCATCCTCTCGTTCGAACTGGATCGGAGGTGGTGACTTGACCGGCCGATCGTTCTCGGTCATCACGTTGCCGAGCCTCGCGGCCTACTTACTCATTCTCTCCGGCCAAATCGGCGATCGCGTCGAACGAGTACATCTATCTGAGACATACCCAACTACCGCATCGCGTCTTGCGTGATGGCTCGCAGTCTCCAGTGCCGGCTTGCTGTTGAACGCTCGGACCTAAGTTATCGTAGTACGCCGCTTCCCAAGCAACGCAGGGTGTGCTGATGGGACTGCGTTATTTCGGAATCCGCGTCCGAAGCCTTGACGTATCAATCCGCTTCTACTGCGACGACCTCGGTCTGAAAGTAGTGAGACGCGGTCGGGGCCCCGGACGCGGGCAATGGGTGCTCCTCCGTGATCCGCGGACCCGGCAGCAGCTTGAGCTGAATTGGTATCCACTCACTTCCCCCTTCTCGGAGCCGTACGTTCCGGGAGAAGGGCTCGACCATCTGGGCTTCCACGTCCAGAATCCGAAGGCTTGCTTCGATCGGCTGGTCTCGCGCGGGGCTAAGCCCGCATTGCAGCCGGAGAGTCGAAACGGTGTCAAGGGAGTCTATTTCGTGACCGATCCGGATGGCAACTGGGTCGAGTTCTTCGGTCCCTAGCGGTCTCTGGCGGCCGGCGTGCGCACCGGCGGACGCACGGGAATCGCGCGCATCTCACGGAACGCGATCGAACATCCCTCGATACGGGGGTGATGCCCGCCGGTTTGAGGCGGACCTAGGTGGTCAGGATTCCGGCCGGACGAACAATGAGTTCGAAGTCGATCGTCGGGAGGGCGGGGCCGAGTGCTGCGACTCTGAAAGCAGCCGTCGGATGACGTCACTATACGATTCGCCCATGCGACCCCGAGAGAGGAGCTCATCCCGGACGGAGCGGGTAATGCGAATCGTCGTCGACGGCTCGCTCATCGGATCTGTATATCCTGCATACGTGATATACATTTGGGGCGGCACTTCACGCGTACTTCCTCTCTATCGCGACGGGGGCCTCGAAACAATCCGACCCCTTCGCAGGACGGGAGTGCCATCAATCTCCATGCTGGCGCCGCGCAGGAGGGCGACTTGTCGAAAGACACCCCGCGTTTTTCCCCCGAAATCGTCATTGTGACCAATATGGATTGTAACAACGCCCTCCTCGAGATCCTCGGCGAACGGGTAGTTCCGGATCGCGGGATTCAACCCGATCGTGAGGAGGGCTGGCTTGGTCCGCTCCGGACCACCGCGGGCGTAGCTGCCCTCGAAAAACGACCGCCCCTTCCGTACGCTATGCGATACGAGGGCGCCTTTATGGAAGGTCCATCGAGAACCGGCCACCCATCCGATGCGATACCGATAGGGTCGGTTCGAAAGCATGCGGCCCTCGGCGACCGTCGCATCTAGCGGGACCGCGAGGAATCCGCCCGGTACTGTGGCTCCGACCCTTCCATGAGCCAGATCACGCGAATCAACGGCTCCGTCGTCGAGAATGGGGGGCGCACCGAAGAGGCCCAGTTCGAGGCGCGTACCGTTCGGATGTCGGATGGTCAGCCGGCGACCCCGTTCCAGGCGTGATGCTACCGCTCGTGCTCTTCGCTTGATTTGGCTGGCAGGGACGAGACTGGCGGCAATCGCTTCCTTACGCCACAGTGAGAAACGGACCCCTAGTCGTCGGGCGGCGCCCGGTGTAACTGAGGCGAGGAGCAGATGCACCGACGGTACATTGTTCTCCCGCAGCGCGCGGTGCCACGCCTGGCGCTGTCGGTGATGCGCCCTACGGAGCCTTGAGGGCAGGCGATCCCTCCGAACGAGGTCATCCAGACTGGGGGCGAGAAAGATGTACCCATCGCTTACTCCCGCGCCCGCCGCGTCGATCGGACCGACCTCGCTCTTCAAGGTGGCCTTGCCGTGATGCTCGGGATCGCTGAAGGCCCACGAAGGAAGCAAGACCGTGGTCGCCCGCAGGCCGAGTTCCTTCGCTTCGAACGCGATCGTCTCGGCGAGCGAACTCGAATAGGGTAGGGTTTCGATGAGCACACTCGCGCCCCTACGGAGATGGAGGGACTCTCGAAGAACGTGCCGCGCGACCCTCCGGGTCTCCGGGAGCAATTCAGCGACCAGCACGCGGGAAACTGCTATTCATCGCTTATTTGGCTTTGGGTGACCGCTTGGCGACCTTTAGGCCGCGACATGGACCTGCCGTCCTACGACGGTTGGCGGATTTTGGACCGACCGGGCCATGACCGATTTCCCCTTTCGACGTTTCCGTAACGAAGACACCACGAGTCCGGAGAAGGGTCTCCATGCAAACTCCACCCCCGAACGTCTACATCCGCGAGGCGGGGGTTCGAGATCTCGACGCGATCCTCCGCATCCTGTCGGACGGTGCTCAACGGATGAGCCGGTTGGGCGTGGGTGCGCCCTGGCCGGATCCGTTCCCGCACGAGCGTGTCATGCCCCTCATCGACGCGGGGGCGGTGTTCATCGTGACGCTTGACGGCAACGACGAGGTCGGAACATTCATCCTGGCGTGGGACGCCGACCCATACTGGGACGGATATCCGCAGCACCCCGCCGGTTACCTGCACCGCCTCGCGATCCTCCAGCGAGTGGCAGGTCGACGGGTTACCGCCCCGGTTCTGGGTTGGGTATTCGCACGGACTCTTTCAGAGGGCCGAACGCATGTTCGGTTGGACTGCCTTGAGGGCGCACGTCAGCTCCGCGCGTACTACGAGTCGTTCGGGTTTCGACACGTGGGCGACGTCAGAGTGAGGGGTTTCGCGCTGGCACTTTACGAGCGGGAGCTATCTGCTCGTGCGCGAAGGGACTGACGTCTGGCTCACTCATTCGCTCGCGGTACGGGCGGATCGGTTCCGGACCTTCGTGGGGGGGTCACCCTCGAACCGCGCAGGCAGAACAATCTTCCTCCACGGGTCACGGGCCCTTAGCGCGCGGGGGCGGCCCCTCAGCTCAGTTGACGGAGTGAGTCGCATGTCAACGCTGGCGCTCGAACGACATCTTCCAGTTGACTTCCCAACTTCTCGCGCCGTCGGCCGAAAATGCTTGATCAAACTTGCACGCGGAGGAAGTGATGTCGAAGAACCGGTTTCGCGAAAAGATCGTCCTCCCTTCGTAGCCCTCCTGGTCGTAGAACTCGCCGATGCCTCCGCGAAACGTACCTACCATCGGTGGGGGAGTGACCAAACCGGTCGCGCGGCTCGCCCAATTCAGACTCCACTCCCGGGTGACCGGATTAAAGAGGCGCACGCCCATTCCTTGGGCCCTTCCGTGCGCTCCGGCAACGTCCAGTTCGAAGAGGCTCGCCTTGCCTCCCCAGATTCGTGTCACTCGGGAAGTTCCGTCGTACTCTGCCCAGTGATCGTCGACGGTCAGCGGCTGAAGTTTGCGGGATAAATGCGTCTTCCAGTCCCCGAAGTGGAAATCGAAATCGTGCGATGGGATTGTCTCGGCTGACTTGGGCTCGCCGGGAGATGGCGATCGTGAGTTCAGCGTCACGTGGGCGATCCAGTTCCGGAGCCAATTCCGACCGCCATCGTCAGAGAGGAACTGTTCGTATTGGTATGAGTCGGGCGTGATGTCGGAAAGGATCTGACGCGCCAAGCACGTCCGGTCCTTCACCACGACCTGCGAGAAGAACTCCCCCCGACCCCCGCGAAAGCCACCCAAAGACGGAACGTCCAGAACCCCGATATCGCTCCTCGCCCAATGAACGGCCCAGTCCTGTGTTTGGGGTCGATACAACCGAAGCGAGAACCCCTCGATCGTCCTTCCATCGCCCTCCAAGAACAGCTCTTCGAGGTTGCCTCCCACTCCGTCCCAGATCGGGCGGGTTACCACCCTCCCCGAAATGTTCAACCACCGACCCTCGCCGAACGGATCGGGGCAGACTCGAGCGTCGGATCGCCAATCCCCGAAGCCAAACTCGAATCCCCTCGCCGGCTCTTCCTTGTTCGTCAAGGTGGCGGGCAGCGGGGGATCAGTCGGATCGGCTGACATCCCCCACCTGACGGATTACGTGCGTTCGTAAGGCCCGGGCGCTCTTCGATGGTTGGCCGGCTTCGCATAACGGATCGGTGCCACAAGGTCTCGTGACGCGCACGCCACTTCCGTTGCCGCTGCTGGGTAACCGCGCCATATACTTTCAATTGTGGCTAACATAGATAAGTCTAGGCAAACGCGATCCCAAGGATTTCGCTCCGTTGCGTGTGCTGCACGTTGAGATGGCCACCGAGACCGTGGGTAACAAGCGAACCGATTGGACGTTTCGATCGCGCAAACGAAACGATAATTACCGCTCGGACCGCTTCGTGCATCACCCGAGGACGGCATGAGAGGCGACAAACTGAGCCTACGGTTTACGGCACTGGCCAACCCAACCCGGCGGGCGATACTTCGCCGCTTGGCTCGAGGAGAGGCGACTGTGTTCGAATTGGCGCGGCCCTTCGAGCTTTCAGTGCCCACCGTCTCCCGGCACCTCAAGGTGCTTCGGCGAGCAGGATTGATTTCCCAGCGTCGGCTCGCGCAGCGGCGTCCCTGCCGCCTCGAGTTTCGTGAGCTCAACGCACTCGCAACCTGGTTCGAGCCGTATCACCAATTGTGGGAGGCGCGGTTGCGACGGCTCGACACACACCTTCAACGTTTGCAGGCGAGAGAGCGTGGCGCCCATGGTGCAAAGACGGGAAACTGAGTTCACGATTGGTCGGAAATCTCCGACCGTCGTCATGACGCGGGTTTTGGACGCTCCCCGCGAGCTCGTGTTCCGAACCCTCACTGAGACTCAGCAC
>JASHUS010000108.1 GCA_030039865.1 Thermoplasmata archaeon | reverse complement strand
CCAGATCGACGAGGTCCAGCAGATCTTCAACATGGGCGACTTCGTCAAGGCGTCGCGGGCGTCGCAGGAGATCCGCACGCGGGCCCAGCAGCAGCAGCTCGTCCGGGGCGAGGAGGCCGTGTCGCACGCCAAGCTCTCGCTCGTCGAGCTCGAGACGATGGGCCTCGACCTCGCCCGGTTCCGCACGCAACTCGACGACGCCCAATCGTCGGCGCACGCCGGCCGGTATCTCGAGGCGTACCAGCGGGCGACGAAGCTCGAGGAGTCCGCCGCGCGCGCCCGCGCCGCGGCGCAGCAGGTCCTCGAGGAGATCGCCCGGGCCCAGGAGACGCTCGGCCGGCTGCGACCGGCCGGCCTCGACCTCGGACCGTACCATGACGCGCTGCGGAACACGCGGCTCCAGTTCCAGAACCTCGAGTTCGAGCCCGCCCTCAGCGGGGTCCGACAGGTCCAGGAGCGGCTGTCCGCCGAGGAGTCCCGTCTCGAGACGGGCCGGCTCCTGGTCGAGATCGCCCAGCTCATCGAGGACGGTCGGCGCCTCTCGCTCCCGATGGAGGCGTACGACCAACGGGTCCGGGCCCTCAAGACGGAGCAGCCGACCGCCCCGCCGGGCGCCACCCGCACGGGGGCGGCGGCCCTCCACGAGGAGCTCGTCCTGCTCCTCCGACCGGTCCTCGAGGAGAATCTGCGCGCGCTCGATCGGGACCTCGACATCGCGCGGGCCGCCGGCGTCACCGTCGAGCGGATCCTCGGCCCGCTGAGCGAGGCCCGCCGGCGCATTTCCCTCCCCCTCCCCACGGGCGCCGCCGCCCTCCTCGATGCGGCGCGCAGCGAGTTCGTCGCCACCCGGGGGTTCGTCGAGCACGCCGAACGGATGGCGAAGCGCGCCCGCGAAGCGCTCAACCAGGCCGATCTCCTCCACGTCGAAGCGCTCCCGCTGCGGAACGACATGGAACGGCTCGACCAGCTCCTCGCGCAGCGCCAGTACGCCCGCGTGATCGAGCTCGCCGGTCCGCTCGAGCGCGAGCTGCTCCAGGCGACGTACCAGCACGTGTCGAAGACGCTCGCGGGCTTCCAGGCGACCGTGAGCCGGCTCCGCCACTCGGGCACCGACACGTCCCTCGCGGAGAACCTGCTCCACCAGGCGCGCACCGCGCTCGACGAGGGCCGCGCGGTCGAGGCGCTCCAGCTCGCCTCGAAGAGCGAGGCGGAGCTCGAGCGCGCGGAGCTCCAGCGCCGTCTCGCCGAGGGATCGCTCGAGGCGGCCGGCGGAACGATCGCCCGCGCGGTCGCCGACGGGGTCGTCGCGCCCGCGGCCACGGAGGAGTTCGAGGCCGCGAAGACCTCGTTCCAGTCCCGAGCGTTCGCCGACGTGCTCGAGCACGCGATGGCGGCGCTCGATGCGCTCGGCATCGCGCGCGAGGGCCACCGCCGGGCCCGCGAGGCGATCGGGAACGCCGAGCTCCAGCTCCGGGAAGCCGCGGACAACGGCGCGTCGTCGCAGGAGGGCGTCGCCCGGCTCGGGGAGGGCCGGGAGCTCCTCGTCGCGGGTCACTACTCGGAGGCCGTTCGGGCCGCCCGCGAGGCGACCGAGATGGGAC
Organism: Thermoplasmata archaeon; assembly: GCA_030039865.1. Taxonomy (GTDB): domain Archaea; phylum Thermoplasmatota; class Thermoplasmata; order Lutacidiplasmatales; family UBA184; genus Lutacidiplasma. Next base: position 29,348 of record JASHUS010000108.1, on the reverse strand, counting down.
GGTGGGCGATCGAACGGATGTTCGCGGTGCCGCTCGGGGAGCTCCGCCGGCAGGTCGAGACCGGGCGGACCGAGGGACTGACGAGCGAGATCGACGCGCTCGACGCGATCGTCACCGACGCGGAGGCCGCGCTGCGCTCGCGCGATTGGGCCCAGGTACGGGACGGCGTGCAGCGGGCCGAGGCGGCGAGCCGCCGGATCTTCGACACCGTCGTCGACGGGCGTTGGCGCGAGGTGGAGGCGGAGTTCGCGCGCCTGCCCGCGGGCCCGGCCGACGAAGGGGCCCGCCGCGACGAGGTACGCGCCCGCTTTGACGAGGCGCGCCGACGGCGCGACCTCGCGGGGGCGCTCGAGATCGTACGCTCCGAGATCGACCTCATCCGCCGGCGCCGGCGCGAGGAGATCGAGGTACGGATGGGCCAGTTCAAGGACCGTCTGTGGGTCGGCGAGCGACTGGGCCTCGACACGACGCCCGTGATGCAGACGTTCAGCGAGGCGCGCGTCGCGGCGGACGCGGGGCAGCTCGACGGGGCGGAGGCACTGCTCGCGCGCGCGCTCACGGCGCTCGAGCCGGCCGTCCGCGTGCCGTTCGACCGCCGGTTCAAGGAGCTCTCGACCGAGGTCACGTTCGCCCAGGAGGGTCTCCACGTCAGCGTGGGCCCGGTCCGCGAGAGCCTCGCGCGCGTCGCGGAGCTCAACCAAACCGGTCGCCTCCTGGAGGCCGCACGGCTCCTCCTGTCGGCCGAGGAGGACCTCAATCTGCGCAAGTCGCTCCATCGCGAGCTGATGAATCTGCACTACCTCATCGACGCCGCCCTCGCCCGCGCGGCCGAGCGGCACGTCGACACCACCGAGGCGCGCGCGCTCCTATTGGAGTCGATCCGGCTCCGCGAGACCGACTACCCCGCGGCCCTCGCGAAGGCGCGCGAGGCGTTGCGGAAGCTGCAGGAGGACGGCGCGCCGAAGGACCAGCCGCCCGCCGTGAGCCCGTCCGCCGCCAGCACGACGCCGGCGCCCGCGGCGGCACCGCCCCCGGCGTCCAGCGCGCCGCCGTCCACGCTCTGGCCGTTCCGCCGCCCGCCCTCCGAGCCGTAGTCCCGCCCGGCGGGCACCACTTCCGCACCGGCCGGACGGCTCAGCTCGCGATCGTGATCGACCGAAGCCGGCCCCCGTCGCCGTGGGTGCCAAAGTTGAGGTGGGCGGAGGCGGAGCCCGGCCCGACGAGCAGAGCGGTGATCCCCAGATTGAGGACGATGTAGCACTCGTAGTCGAGGCCGGACTCGAGGGAGACGGCCCCGATCAGGGATACGAGCCGGTCGCGGAGGGCGAGGTGGAACGTGCCCGAATAGATCTCGTCGAACAGCAACGGCGACGAATCCACGAGCAGGTACGTCTGGTTGGACGGCACGAAGATGAACGCGTACGTCTCGACGAACGCGAGCGCCCGGTTCGACGCGTTTCCGCCGACGGAAAGCTCGAGATCGGCCGACAGGTTCCAGGCGTAGTCGACGGTGTAGCTTCCCGATACGGGTACCGTGAAATTCGGCCCCGAGAAACCCGCTGCACCCGCCGCCGTGGCGTACTGCGGGTAGGCCGCGCCCGGACAGCCCGGGACGTGCGCGCGGGCATCGAAGCGGAGCCGTCCCGTCGTATCGTTCATCGACGCGGGCACGACGAGGTCCGCCGACGCGCCGCAACCCGAAGTGGAACTCGTGCTACCGGCGATCGGATCGACGCCGAGGTACGGCGGGGAGAAATCGATGCGGAACGTCGCGCTCGCGGCGGGCGCGGTCAAGATCACCCCGATGACGAGCGAGCCCACGACCGCCGCGGCGCCGGCGGGCCCCCAACGCGGCGCCGCCCTCCGAAGGCGCGCGGGCGTCGAACGAGGCGGGGAACGCGTCGTCCCCATGGGAATCCCGAGGAGCCCAGGGCCCGCCCGCTCTTGACGATGGCGCGTCAGCTCGAAAGGAATCCGGACGCGACCGTTCCGGGCGGAGGGTTCGGCAGCCCCCGCGGCGGGCCGAGCGCCAGGCGGTCGTACTCGACCGTGTGCTTGATCCCACGACGGCGCAGGAGCGTCGAGACCTGCTCGGTGATCTGCACGACCTCCTGGCAACGAGAGGGCTTCGTGAAGTAGAACTCCACGCGACGCTCGTCGACGATCGGGAAGATCAGCCGAAGCCCGAACGCATCCTGCCGGTTGTACCCGACCGGCTTGCGGTCGCCCTTGAGGTCGCGAAGGTTCTCGTCGAGGAGCACGTCGGGCAGGAGCGGATCCGACTCCTTGACGAAGGGACGGTTCATCTCGACGACCCGGCGGTGGATCTCGGGATAGACCCGGACGAGATCCTCGTACGAGCGCTTCGGGTCGAGCAGGATGTGGCCGCTCCGTGCTTTGACCGGAGGACTCACGGGCACGTCAGCGAACCGCGGCAGATAGGCCCTTCGCCCCCGGACCGCTCGGCGATCCGCGCGAAAGGCTCAAAGAGCCGTCCCCCTACCAGCGGCGGGCGCTCCCGTAGTCTAGTGGTCAAGGATAGAGGCCTCTCGAGCCTCTGACGCGGGTTCAAAGCCGGGCGGCCGTGCGCCGGTCGGAGAAACTCCCGCCGGGAGCACCTCCCCGCGTTGCCGTGTCGGGCCCTCGGCTTCGGCCCCCGGAGCCCTCTTCTTTCCCGCCCGTTCGGGAGGGAAGTGGAGCCTCGCTTCCTTCTGGTCCTGTCGGAGCCGGATCCCGTCGCGAGCGCGGTCGGGGAGGTCTGGGGAAGCCTCCCGGCGACGGGCGACCACTTCGAGGGAGCCGCCATCCGGCAGCTCTCGCCCACCGCCCGAGTCGTGCGACGGCCCGGTTGGCATGTCAACGACGAGCGGCTGGACCTTCGACTTCCCGCTTCGCTCCGCAACGCCCCGGTCACGATCGTCTTTCCGTCGATCCACCGGAGCCGCGAAGACATCGCCTGCTTCACCGTGCACGCGCTCGGGAACCTGGGCCCCGCCGCAGAGGTGGGCGGACGCCCCCGGACCGTAAATCCGACGGATCCTCGGGCGATGGCCGACGTCCTCCGCAAGCTCTCGGCCGACCCGGACCCGGGGGGCCTCCCCACGACCTACGAGGCGACGCATCACGGTCCCGAGCTCGGGGTCCCGTCGTTCTTCGCGGAGATAGGTTTCGGCGCGGCGGCCCACCCGCCCCTCCCGGCCGTGCGTCGGCTCGCGGAGGTGCTCCGCGAGATCGCGCCGGACTCCCGCGACCACACCGCGCTCGGCGCGGGGGGCGGCCATTATGCGCCGCACTTCACCGATCTCGCGCTCCGTCGCCGCTGGGCGCTCGGGCACATCGTCTCGCGCCACGCCCTCGAGTCGATCGACGCGCCGACGGCGCGCGCCGCGCTAAACGCCGTTCCAAACGAAGAGGGAATCCTCTATGTGCGGGCCGCCGACGCGGATCACGCCGCCCTCCGAGGACTGGGACCGCGTCGACGCGATGGGGATGCCGAGGCTCGGGCCGGGGCGGAAAGGGACCGTTCGACTACCGCCGCCGCTCGCCCTTCTGGTACATGATCGCGCCGGAGCGGTAGACCGCCTTGCCGAGACGCAGCGGTTGCGACGGCGAGATCCCGGGCGAGCGCTCGGCCAGCATCAACGACTCGATGACCTGGCGGAACAGCGCGCTCTGGTTCAGCTCCGGGTGCCGGTCCAGAAACTCGGCCTCCTCCGGAGTGATCGTGATGTTCTTTCGCAGCATCCCTTGGGGAGACGCATTCTCCGTCGTGCGGAGCCGCATGCTCTTCCCTACGTGAATGGCGTATTTGTGCGTATGGGTGCGTGACCCGTCCGCGGGCGCGCGCCCGACGTTCCCTTAGCGGGCCCCGACGAGGTGACGCACTTCGACCTGGGTGCCGGGAGCCAGATCCGACCGGCGCGGAACCACGCCGTAGGCGTCCGCATGGGCGAGCTCGGAGAAGAGCCGCACGCCCCAGCGCCGCGGCCAGACCCGGCCCCGGTCATACCGAAAGAGGAACAGCGAGTCCATCGCGTGCGGGTTCCGCAGCCGGGCGGCGAGACGGGCCGCTTCCGGCCGTGCGGGCGCCGATCCCGCAAGCCGAGCGAGGATCGTACGTCCGTACTCGTGCCAGACGATCACGGCCGCGACGACCTGTCCGGGGAGCATCACGATCGGGATGCCCTCGATTTCGCCCACCGCGCCCCGCTTGAGGACGTTGACCCGGACCCCGGCGAACAGCACGCGCCCGACCGACGCCACCGCCGCTTTCGTTCGATCGTGTCGACCGATCGACGTCCCACCGATCGTGACGATCAGGTCCGACGATGCCGCGGCCTCCCGGAGCGCCGCGACGAGCCGACGTGGGTCGTCCCCCAGGCGGCGCATCCGGACGACCTCCGCCTCCCGCGCAAGTTGGGCGATCAGGGGGGAGATCGAGTCCCGGATGTGCGGCCCCCCCGGTACGGGACGGCGTCGGATCTCATCACCGGTCGCGACGATCGTCACGCGCGGCACGCGGACCCGCAACCGGGTGATACCCTGGTCCAGCAACTGCGGGAGATGGTACGGGCGGACGCGCTCGCCCGGCCGCAGTAGCACGTCGCCGCGTCGGACGTCCTCCCCCGCGCGATGGACGTCCGCGGCGAGCGCCGCGCGCCGCCGGGCGAAGAGCCACCGGCCCTGCGTGCGGGCCCGCTCGCGCCGCAGGACCGCGTTCGCACCCCGGGGCAGTGCGGCTCCCGTCGCGATCTCGATCGCCTGACCGATCCGGAGCTGCGGTCTAGGACGTCCCGGGCGCGCGAGACCGCGGCGCAGACGGAACTCGAAGCCGCCCGAGCGCGGTGGGATGCGGAGGGCAAATCCGTCCATCGCCGCCACGTCGACGCGCGGTTCGGGGTGGAGGGCCCGCACGGTCTCGGCGCTCGCGCGCCCGAGGGCCTCCGCCAGAGGTACGAGGGTCGACCGCACGGGACGAAACCTGGCGGCGCGGATCCGCCGACGTGCTTCGGTGAGCGGAAGCAGAAGGTTACTTGGCTCGGCGGCGCGCTGCCGTCGCCTCGTGGATCGACGGCCCCTCGTCATCCAGCTCATCGGAGACAGCGGCTCGGGAAAAACGCTTGTCGTGGAACGTTCGGTCCGCGCGTTGCGCGCCCGCGGGCTGCGCGTCGCGGTCGTGAAGCACTCGCATCATCCCCCCGACCTCCGCGGCAAGGACACCGCACGGGCGCTCCGAGCCGGCGCCTCGATCGTCGTGTTCAGTGGGGCGACGTCGTTCGTCCTCTTCCGGGGCGACGCGGCGCCGATCGTCGGCCGTCTGCCCGTCGACGTGGTGATCGTCGAGGGGCACTCACGTCGCCGGTTCGGTCCGCACCGGTTTCACATCCGGAGCGCCTCGGAAGCGGCCGAATGGGTCCGAACCATCCTCACGCTCGCGCCCCGACGGCGGGCGCCGTCGATCGTCCTCCACGGCCGTCGCCGTCGGGCGGACCCGTACGGGGAGTTCGTCGTGGGATTAACGGTCGAACGCGGGGTCCGACGCGTCGAGCGACGGGAATGACGGGCGCACCCCCGCCGGTGGGCGTCGACCGAGCCTACGTCCTACTGGGCCGGGCGCACCGGCTTCCGGGGAAGTTCTACCGATCGCTCGACGGTGAGAGTCTACTCGCCCGCGAGCTCGGCGCGCTCGGCCGGGCGGGCCTGCGGGTCACGCTCGTCTCGGTGCGGCCCGTGAACGGCTTCGACCTCGAAGTACTGCGGGACCCGCGCGACGCGGGTCCGCTGGGCGCGCTCTGCACGGTGCTCGGTCGGGCGCCCCCTTCGTTCTTCCTGTTCGGCGGGGACATGCCGTTCGTGAGCGAGCGCGCCGTCGCGACCATGCGCCGACGGTACCGGGGACGCACGCTCGTGCCGCTTTCGGCGGACGACCACTGGCAGGTCCTGCACGCGATCTACGCGAACGTCCCGATCGAGCGAGCCGAGCAGGTCCTCCATCGCGGCCGGGGGCTCCGGGACTTGGTCGCCGAGCTCGACCTCGACGGCGAGGTCGACTGGCTCGCGGCCGGCCGGCTCGACGAGCGAACGTTCACCGACGTCGACACCCCGGCCGACCTCGACGCGTTGCGTGCGGGCGAGGTCCCAGCGCGTCCGCTTGGCGGCGATAAATAGCCCGGAACCTTCGACCGGTCGGATCCCGCAACGCGGGCCATGGTTCGTTTCGAGCTGGACGGGCACTCGCGGGACGCCCCGGACGGAAGCTCGATCCTAGCGGCGCTCCGGGCACAGGGCCACGAGCTCCCGAGCCTTTGCTACCATCCCCGGCTCGGCGCCCTGCAGACATGCGATGCGTGCCTCGTCCAGGTCGACGGCCGCATCGTCCGCGCCTGCGCGACCCCGCTCCGCGAGGGCCTGCGCGTGGACGCGAGCAGCCCGCTCGTCCGCGCCGCGCAATCCGCCGCCATGGACCGCCTGCTGCAGAATCACGAGCTGGCGTGCACCGTCTGCGACAAGAACAACGGCGATTGCGAGCTCCACAACGCGGCGCTCCGGATGAACGTTCGACGCCAGGACTTCCGGCCGAAACCGTACGCGATCGACGACTCGAACCCGTTCTATCTCTACAACCCGAACCAGTGCATCCTCTGCGGGCGATGCGTCGAGGCCTGCCAAGACGTCGTCGTGAACGAGGTCCTGCACATCGACTGGTCGCTCCAACCGCCGCGCGTCGTCTGGGACCGTGGGGTGCCGATCGATCGGTCGTCGTGCGTCTCGTGCGGGGCTTGCTCGACCGTCTGCCCCGTCGACGCGATGATGGAGAAGCGGATCGCGGGACGAGCGGCGCATTTTTCGAATTTCGCGCCCGCGACCCGCGAGCGGCTCGTTCGCTGGACCAAGAACGCCGTCCCGGACCTGGGACCGCTCTGGCTCTCGAGCGAGATCGAGGCGGCGTCGCGGCGCGGGTCGATCCGGCGGACGAAGACCGTCTGCACGTTCTGCGGCGTGGGATGCTCGTTCGAGGTCTGGACGCGCGGGCGCGAGGTCCTGAAGGTCCTGCCGACCGCCGAGTCCCCGGCGAACGGCATCATGTCGTGCGTCAAGGGCAAGTTCGGCTACGATTTCGTGAACAGCCCGGAACGGCTGACCGAACCGCTCGTCCGCGACGGGGATCGGTTCGTCCCCGCGAGCTGGGACGCGGCCCTCGATCGGGTCGCGACCCGGCTCGGAGAGATCCGCGCGAAGTACGGACCGGATTCGATCGGCGTGATCGCGACGTGCACCGGGACCGACGAGGAAGCCTACCTTACCCAGAAGTTCGCGCGGCAGGTGCTGGGGACCAACAACGTCGACAACTGCGCGCGATACTGCCAGGCGCCGGCGACCACGGGGCTCTTCCGGACCGTTGGGATCGGCGCCGATCCCGGGACGATGGCGGACGTCGAGGCCGCCGAGCTGGTGATGACCATCGGGTCCAACACCGCCGAGGCACACCCCGTCTTCGCCGGACGGATCAAGCAGGGTCAGAAACTCCGGGGCCACAAGCTGCTCGTCGTCGACCCGCGCCGTCACGAGCTCGCCGATCGGGCGGACCTCTATCTCGCGCCCCGGTCAGGGACCGACCTCGTCCTCCTGAACGCGGTCGCGCGGTACATCATCGATCAGGGATGGGAGGCGCGCGAGTTCATCGCGACGCGGACCGACGGCTTCGAGAAGTTCCGCGACGCGCTCGCGCCGTACACGCTCGCGTTCGCGGAGCAGGTGACCGGCATCCCCCCGGCGGACCTCGTCCGGATGGCCGAGATGTTCCACGCGGCGAAGTCCGCGTGCGCGCTCTGGGCGATGGGGATCACCCAGCACCAGAACGGCAGCGACACCTCGACCGCCATCTGCAACCTCCTGCTCGTGACGGGCAACTTCGGGCGTCCCGGCACCGGCGGATATCCCCTCCGCGGGCACTGCAACGTGCAGGGCGTCAGCGACTTCGGCTGCCTGCCGCCGTACCTGCCCGGCTATCAGAAGGTCGACGATCCGGCCGTCCGCGCGCGCTTCGAGGCCGAGTGGGGCTCGCCGGTCCCGACGCGCAAGGGGCTCACGAGCACCGAGATGGTCGACGCGATCCTGGACGGCCGGATCCGCGCGCTCTACATCCTCGGCGAAGACAAGGTCCTCGCGGACGCGGACGAGGCCAAGGTCGCCCGGGCGTTCGAGAAGCTCGAGCTGCTCGTCGTGCAGGAGCTCTTCCTCACGCGGACGGCGGAGTACGCGGACATCGTGCTCCCGGCCGCCGCGAGCCTCGAGAAGGAGGGCACGTTCGTCAGCACGGAGCGGCGCCTTCAGCGCCTGTACCCGGCGTTCCCACCCCTCGGGCACTCGCGGACCGATTACGACATCCTCGTCGATCTCGCGCGCCGGATGGGGGCCCGCTGGCAGTACTCCGGTCCGAGTGACGTCCTCGACGAGGTCGCCCGGGTCACCCCCACCTTCGCCGGCGCCTCGTTCGCCCGGCTCGAGGGGTTCCGCAGCCTGCTCTGGCCGGTCGCACCGGACGGTACGGACACCCCGGTGCTCCACACCGAGCGCTTCAACTTCCCGGACGGCAAGGCGCACTTCTTCCCCGTGGCGTGGGCCGAGCCCGCCCCGGTCGCGCCCGAGTACGACCTGATGCTCGACAACGGGCGGCTCCTCGAGCACTTCCACTGGGGCAACCTCACCTACCGCGACCCCGGCCTCGTGCACAAGGTGCCGTCGACGTTCGTCGAGGTCCCGACGGAGCTTGCGGCCGAACGCGGACTGCGCGAGGGCGACCGGGTGCGCCTCCGCTCGCCGACCGGTGCGGCGATCGCGCGCGTCCACGTGAGCGACCGCGTGCGGGGGACGACGCTCTTCCTTACCCTGCACGACCGGGGCGAAGGAGCGGTGAACCGGGTGACGAGCGACGTCCGCGACGGGCCGACGACGACGCCGGACTACAAGGGCACTCGGGTACGGCTCGAGCGGCTCGAGGCGCCGGGCCCACTCGTCTCGCCCGTGCCCGAGTCGAACCCGCACGGCAAGCCCCGGATCGCTCAGTCCGGCGTCCGCGTCGAGGCGAAATGGGCCCGACCCGACTACCGGCCCCCGGGGAGCTGACGTGGCGCGGCCGATCCGGACGCGCCCCGAGCCCGACGGGGCCGGTTCGTGGCCCGAGGAGCTCGCGCCCGATCTCGCCGCATCCGCGGCCTCCCTGCGGGAGCTGCTGGAGCTGCTCCGCCTGCTCGACGAGCGGGGCGTGCTGCGGTTCGCGAGCGACCTCCTGCGCGAGGAGGACCGCGTCCTCGACGTGGTGACCGAACGCGTTCCTCCCGACGACTTCCGTCGCGCGGTCCGCAACCTCGAGGTCGTCGTGCGAACGTTCCGGGACCTGGATCCCGCGACCCTCTCCGCGCTCGCCGGGAGCGTGCCGGGCGCGGTCCGCGAAGCGCGGCGTGCGGAGGCCGATTCCGCGATGGGAGTGCTCGCGATCGTACGGACGCTGCGCGATCCGGACGTGAACCGCGGGGTCCGCATGCTGCTGGGATTCCTCCGCGGGATCGGCCGCCCGGGTTCGGCGTGAGATGGTCGACCCGACGATCGCGAGCACCGCGACCGTCGAGGCCGTCCGCTGGTCGCGGCCCGCGCCGCGCTCCGGCCCGGGCCTCGCGATCGAGGCGAACGAGACGGTCGTGACGGAGGAACCGCTCGAGATTCGCCTCGTCTGCGGCCCCCGAATCGAGACCGTCAGCGTCACGATGCGCACGCCGGACGGGGACGAGGAACTGGCCGCGGGGTTCCTCTTCGCCGAAGGGATCCTGACCGATCCGTCGCAGATCGAACAGATCATCACGCACCGGCCCTCGGGCGAACACGTCGTCGACGTCCACACGCACGCGCCCGTGGAGATCGATCCGGCCCTCCATCGTCGGTTTCTCACGAGTTCGAGCTGCGGGGTCTGCGGTCGATCGCTCGTCAAGGGGCTTTTCGCCGCCCGCGGCGGACCGATCGCGAGCCCGCTGACGATCCCCGCCGAGCGGCTGAGCGAGCTGCCCGCCCGGTTGCGCGCCGCCCAGTCGATCTTCGAGCGCACCGGCGGCCTCCACGCGGCCGGGTTGTTCGATCGCGAGGCGCGGCTGCTCGCCTCGGCCGAGGACGTCGGACGGCACAATGCCGTCGACAAGGTCATCGGCGCCCGGTTCCTGGCGGGTCGCCTCCCCGACTCCGAATCGATCCTCCAGGTGAGCGGTCGCGTGAGCTACGAGATCGTCCAGAAGGCGGCCGCGGCCGGCATCCCGATCGTAGCGGCGGTGTCCGCGCCGTCGAGCCTGGCGGTCACCGCGTCGGATCGACTCGGGATCACGCTCGCCGCCTTCGTCCGCGGGGACCGGATGAACCTCTACGCCCACCCGAAGCGGGTCGTCGAGCGGGGCTGACCGGACCTCGGACCGGGCGCCGGGGCGCGGCTATCGCACGGGTCCGGCCACGACCGTCGCGGCCCCGCGGAGATCGAGCGCCGTTCGCGCCGCGTCCCGGATTTCCTCCGCCCGAAGGGCACGCAGGGTGTCGGGCCATTGGATCCAATAGTCGGCCGGCAGCCCGTGGTACGCGACGTCGACGGCCAGCTCGTGGGCCTCGGCCGTCGACTCGAGCGCCAGCGGGATCTCGCCGATCGCGCTCTCCCGGATCGTCGCCAGGGCCGCCGAGGGTATCGATACCGAACCGAGCCGTCGGACCTCATCCCGGAGCATCGGCACCACGCGGCGCCAGCGCTCCCGCCCGGTGCCGGCCTGGGCGAACCAGTAACCGCCGAAGCGCATCGCTTCGAGACCGCTCGACGCGTGGTACGCGAGACCGCCGCGTTCGCGCACGCGCTGGAAGAGCCGGCTCAGGAGGGGCCGCCCGCCGAGCACTTCGTTCGCGAGATACGCCGCGGGGTAGGCCGGATCGCTGCGGGCGATCGAACGGCCTCCCAGTCGGATCTCCACCTGGGAGCGGCCCCGCAGCGGGATCGAGCGCACGGCCGGTCGCGACGGCGCCGCCGAGAGGGCGGGGAAGTCCGGCGGCCGGGTGGTGGGGAGCTCCCGGAACGTGCGGCGCGCCGCCCGGACGAATTCTCTCGAGCTCACGGGCGTGGTCGCGACAAGCACCGCGCCCCCGCCGGTGTAGTGGGCGCGGTGGAATCGAACGAGGTCCGAACGCGCGACGTGGTCGACCGACCTCGGGGAGCCGAACCCGGTCTCCGAATAGGGGTGGCCCGAGGGAAAGATCGCTCGGAGCAGCTCGCGGTCCGCGCGGTTCCCCGGCTGCCCGATCTCGCGAAGCTGGCGTTCCCGGATCTGTCGGCGCGCGCGGGCGAGGTCGCTGGACGCGAACCTCGGCCGGAGGACGACGTCGGCGAGGAGCGCGAGCAGGCGACCCCATTCGGACGTGGGGCCCCAGATCGTGATCTCGCCGGACTCGGGGGCGGCGCGGTGGCCCAGGGTGGCGCCGAGCCGATCGAGGACCCGGGCCAACGCGACCCGGTCGAGCCGCCCGGCCGCGCTGGTCATCAGCTGGTTCACGAGGCGGGCGGTGCCGCCCCGGCCCGGCGGATCGAACGCCCAGCCGGCGGGACCGACGTACGTGATCGAGCACGTCGACGATCCCGCGGGCGGAGGTTGCCGGACGAGCCGAAGCTCGCCGACGGAGTCCGCGTACTCGAGCGTGAGCGGCGCCCGCGGGTCAGTCACCGGACGGTCCTCCGGTGGGCTGATAGCGCACCACCACGCGCGAGGCGGTCGAGAAGATCTCGCGCGCCCGCTGCCGCACGGCCTCGCGCGACGTCCGAAGGATCGCGCGGAAGATCTCGTCCTCGAATCCGTCGGGGCCGAACATCGAGAACAGCCCCAACCGGAAGCTGGTCCGCGACGCGCCCTCGTACGCGAGCGCGGCGCCCCGCCGGACCTTCACGCGGGCCTCGCCCATCTCCTCGACCGTCGGGCCGCGTTGGGCGAGGCGCTCGACCACGGAGTCGACCGCCACCTCCAGCCGGTCGAGGGAGACCCCCCGGGAGGCCTGCACCTGGATCGTGAAGAGGCTGGGGTGGACGCGCGGTTGCCACTCCGTGACCGCCCGTACCGCGAGACCGGGGTCGACGAGCGCGCGATAGAGCCGGGAGCTGGGATGCTCGTGGCCGTGCCCCCATCCGCCCGAGGCCGAGAAGAGCCGGGTCTCTCCTCCGAGGACCAGCTCGAGCAACAGCGTGGCCGGCGCCTCCGGGGATCGGATCGCCGGGGCGCGCCAACCGACCTCGAGGTACGGCGTGGTACCGGGACCGGTCAGTTCGGCCCGCCGCTCCCCCCGCGCCGGAGGCTCGACCAACGTCACGTTCGGGTCGTCGCCGCTCGCGGGCAGACCCGAGAACTTGCGTCGTATCTCCTCGGCGGTCGCCCGGGGATCGAAACCACCCGAGACCACGAGGACCGCGTTCCGAGTCCCGTAGTACCGGTGATAGTACTGCCGGAGCTCGTCCGCGGTCAGCCGCTCGATGTCCTCCCGACGCCCGAGCGGGTCCCACCGGTACGGGTGGATCCGAAACGCGAGCTGGAAGAGCTCCTCTTCGACCCGGAACTCGGGCCAGTTCTCGTTCCCCTCGCGCTCCGAGTGGATCACGGTCCGTTCGCGCGCGACTTCTGCCTCCGTGATCGACGCCCGGGTCATGCGGTCCGCCTCGATCTCCAGGGGGACGTCGAGGTGCTCGCGGGGCACGGTCGTGAGATAGGCGGTGAAATCGGTGCTCGTGAAGGCGTTGAGCTCGCCGCCGACGCTCACCACCGCCCGGTCGATCGCCCCCTTCGGAAAGCGGGGCGAGCCTTCGAAGAGCATGTGCTCGACCCAGTGCGAGGCGCCCGTGATGCCCGGGACCTCGTTCTTGGAGCCGACCCGGTACCAGACCCACACGCTCGAGGTCGGGCTTGAGGCCAGCGGGGCCAGCACGACACTGAGTCCGTTCGGAAGTCGAAACTCCCGCGTCGCCGGTCGAGGCACGCCCGGTCGTGGCATCGGACGAACCGAGCTCGCCGGGCACTTAACGGGGCGGCGAATCGGAGGTAAGTCCGTCAGGGGCCCGCGCGAGTAGGAAAACTGTTAAGCGACCGTCCCCGCCATCGTCCGCCGTGCACGCGGCGGTCCGCCTGGTCCGTCCGGCGAACGTCCTCGTCTCCTTCGTCGGGACGATCGTGGGGGGATTGGTCGCCGCGGGATCGGGCGTCGCAATCTCGGGCGAGCTCTGGGCCTTCCTCGTGCTCGCGGGCCTCTCGACCGGCTGCGTCACCGCGGCGGGGAACGTACTGAACGACGTCCTCGATCTCGAAGGCGATCGCACGAACCATCCCGACCGACCGCTCGTCACGGGCGCGGTGCGCGTCGAGACGGCGCGCGGCCTGGTCGTGGGGCTGTTCGTGGCGGGCCTGTTCCTGGTCCTGCCGGTGATCGCCGCCGAGCCGCTCGTCGGCGTCATCTTGGGCGCGGCCGTCGTCGCCTTGCTGTCGTACGAGTTGGTCCTCAAAGCGCGAGGGTTCGTGGGGAACCTCGTCGTGGCGTTCCTGACCGCGATGGTCTTCCTCTACGGCGCGGCGGCGGCGGGCAACGCGCCGATCCTCCTGCCGTTCGCGGGGATGGCGTTCCTCGCGACGCTCAGTCGTGAGGTTATCAAGGACATGGAGGACGTGCGCGGCGACGTGGGTCGCCGGACCCTTCCGATGACCCGCGGGCTACCGTACTCCACCCGCGTCGCGCGCGTCAGCGTGCTCGCGGCGATCGTGCTGAGCTTCGTGCCGCTCGCATGGTTCGTGCATCCGGTCTCCGTCGCGGGAATCGCCTACATCGTGCTGGTGGTGATGGCGGACCTCATCTTCGCGTCGTCCGTGCTCTATCTGCCCGCGCGGCTGCACCACGAGCAGTCGATGAGCAAGGTCGCGATGACCGTCGCGCTGCTCGCGTTCCTGGCGGTGGCGTTCCGTTGAGCGCCCCGACGGTCCGATCGGTCCCTCCTGGGCGCGTCGAACGCTACCTACTCGACCAGCTGCGCGGAGGTCCGCTCCACTTCACCCTCATCGATCCGGAAAAATCGCCGGGCGAGCGCGCGGCGACGATCGCGCGCGGGGCCGTGGGCCTCGGAAGCCATCTCATCCTGCTCGGCGGATCGACGGGGATCTCGCCCGCCGGCATGGGCGCGGCGGCGCGCGCAGTCAAGGCGGCCGTGCCGGTACCGGTCGTCATCTTCCCCCAGGGGCCCGACTCCATCTCGCCCGATGCCGACGCGGTCCTCTTCATGAGCCTCCTCAACTCGCGGAACCTCGACCTCGTCGTGCGGGCGCACGCCCGGGCGGCGCCGCTCGTGCGGAAGATCGAGCTCGAACCGATCCCGATGGGCTACCTCGTGATCGCGCCGGGCATGCGCGTCGGCGAGGTGGGACAGGTCGATGTCGTCCCCCGCGACGATCCGGCCGCCGCGGTCGGTTACGCTCTCGCGGCCGAGTATCTCGGGATGCGTTTCGTCTACCTCGAGGCGGGATCCGGAGCCCCCGAGCCGGTCCCGGACTCGATCGTGCGGTCGGTCCGGTCGGCCGTGCGGATCCCCCTGATCGTGGGCGGGGGGATCCGATCCGCGGCCGACGCGCGCCCACTGCTCGCGGCCGGCGCGGACGTCCTCGTCACCGGCACCATCACCGAAGAGGAGGGCCTCGGGGACGCCTTCCGTGGGATCGTGGCGGAGGTCGGCCGGGCCCGTGTCGGGTAGTCCGGCGCCCGACACGGCAGCCGCGCCGACGCATCGGAGCCGGAGCGGGATCTTCTTCCGGGCCCCTCCGGTCCACGTCGGCATCCTGCTCGTCCTCGCCGGGAGCCTCGCGCTCGCGACGCTCGTCTGGTGGCCGGACGTCCCGCGCCTGCTGGAAGGCTTCGTCTTCGCGTTCGCGCTCTCGGCGCTCGTCGCCGCGCTCGCGACCCCCGCCTTCGCCGCCGTGCTCGGGGGGCGCTTCGAGCCCCGTCGCTCGGCGTTCCTCTCCCTGACGATCGTCGTCCTCGAGCTCCCGATCGCCGCGCTCTGGCGCCTCGCCTGGCAGTTCGCGCCGGCGCAGGTGCCGAGCCTCGAGGTGCTGGCCGTCTTCCTCGTCGGGCCGGCGTTCTGGTTCCGTCACCTGACCCTCTACGGGGTTTCCCGCCCGAGCCATGCGCGTACCCTACCGGCGTCCCTCCTCCCTTCGGTCGTGTACCTCGCCGCGCTCTTCGTCCTCACGCCGCCGACCGTCGCGCTCGTCGTCGACGCGATCGCGTTCCTGGTGCTCGCCTTCGTGAGCGCGATCGTGCTCTTGCACGCGGCCGACCGCCCGATGCGTCGGGAGTTCCAGACCTCGGGCGTGTCGCTCATCCGCCCGCTCCTCGACCACGTCGGGAGCCGCGACCCCGCGGCGACCGGCGCGCTCGAGGCGTTCTTCGTGAAGGGAGCGATCCCCGCCGACCTCAAGGTCGGTCTCCTCTCGTTCTTCCGCGCCGGTCGGGCCCACGCGACCGTCGCGCTCCCCACGGTCCACCCCGGACCGTTCGCCGCGCTCGGCGCGAGCGACCTTCCGCGCAAACTGTCGGAGCAGCTGGGCCCGTCCGCCGGCACCGTGCTCGTCCCGCACACCCCGTCGGACCACGACCTCGATCTCCCGTCGGAAGCGGAGGTCGAACGCGTGGCGAGCGCCGCCCGCGAGGTCCTCGGCGCCCTCGGGCCGAGCACCGACCCGCGTTCGAGTCCGCTCGTGAGCCCCTACCCGGGGAGCCTCGCCCGCGCCCAGATGCTCGGGGGGACCGTGTTGGTGATCGTCTCGCAGGCCCCCGCCCCGACCGACGACATCGCCTACAGCGTGGCGGATCGGATCGTCCGCGAGCTCGCGCTCGAAGGCGCTCCGACGATCGCCCTCGTCGACGCCCACAATTCGTACGTCGAGGGCTTCGGGGATATCGCCTACGGCACCCCGATCGCGGAGAAGCTGCTCCTCGACGTGCGGGCCGCGGTCCGCGCGGCGACGGAGGCCGCCCGCCCGGGTCCGCTCGAAGTGGGCGTCGCGGCCCGCGGGGGCTACTCCATCGGCGGGCAAGGGATTGGGCCCCAGGGGATCCGGGCGCTCGCAGTACGCGCCGGCGGGACCACGAGCGGCTACGTCCTGATCGATGGGAACAACCTCGTCCTCGGTCAGCGAGAGCCGATCGTACGTGCGCTCCGTACGCTCGCGGACGAGGCGGAGGTGATGACGACCGACAACCACGTCGTCCACGAGGTTGACGGCGGGATCAACCCCGTCGGCGAGCGGATCGCGCCCGAGGCGCTCGTCCGAGAGGCCCGGGAGGTGCTGGCCAACGCGATCGCGGACCTCGGGCCCGCGGAGGTGCGCTTCGGCACGAAGGACGTGCCGGGGGTCCGCGTGCTCGGCCCCGGCCTCACCGCTCGCCTTTTGACCTCACTCGGGGACACGCTCGCGATGTTCGCGAACATGTTCCCGGCGACGCTGCTCCTGCTGCTCACGAGCGCGCTCGTCGTGGCGTTCGCGTTGAAGTAGGCGGGCCGATGCCGGTCGAGCACGGTCCGTGTCCGGCGAGCGCGGCCGGTGACGTCGCGCGGACGTCCCGGGCCGATGACCCGCCCGGGATCGAGCGGTCCGGGCGGGACCCGTAGCGGAGTGCTCCGGTGTTGCCCCAGATCGAGGCGAGCCTGCTCGCGGTGCTCTGGCTGATGCTCCCGGCGTACATCGCGAACGCCTTCGCGACGATCCCGCGGGGGCGCGGGCCCCCGATGGACTTCGGGCACGTCTGGAAGCGGGACGGCCGCCGCATCTTGGGCCCCTCGAAGACCTGGTCCGGTTTCCTCTTCGCCGGCTTTGCCGCGATGCCGTTCGGCCTGCTCGAAGCGTGGCTCATCCTGCTCGCGCCGCCGGATCTCGCGATCGTGCCGGTCCTCGCGCCGAGCGTCCTCGCGGCGGTCCCGCTCGTGGCGGTCCTCACGTTCGGCGCGATGTCGGGAGACGCGCTCGGTTCGTTCGTGAAGCGTCGCCTCGGCCGCACGAGCGGGACCCGGACGCTGTTGCTCGACCAGCTGCCGTTCGTCCTCGTGCCGATCGCGCTCGGGTTCCTCGTCTACCCGGCGCTCTTCGCCGGCGTCTTCGGTCACTGGGAAGCGGTCTTATGGCTCGTGGTGCTCACGCTCGGGCTGCACCTGGCTTTCAACTGGATCGGGTTCAAAGCCGGGCTGAAGAAGGTGCCGTGGTGACCACCCCGCTCGGCGAGAAGGAGCCCGAGCACGGCGAGATCGTCGCGACCCTGCTCGACGCCGGCGCCGTCCGGTTCGGCGAGTTCACGCTCGCCTCGGGCGAAACGAGCGACGTCTACATCGACGTCAAGCGCGCCTGGCCCGAACCCGCGCGGCTCGAACTGCTCGCGCGGGCGCTCGCGGCGCGCGTCGGGAATGCCGAGCGGCTCGCGGGGATGGAGCTCGGCGCGGTCCCGCTGGTCGTCGCGACCGCGCTCAAGACCGGCCGACCGTACGTCGTGCTCCGCAAGGCCGCGAAGGAGCACGGCACGCGACAAGCGTACGAGGGGGACGTGCCGACCGGGAGCCACGTTCTCTTGATCGAGGACGTTTCCACGACGGGCGGGAGCTCGCTCCGGTCGATCGAGATCCTCCGAGCGGCGGGCGCCGAGGTCGACCGGGCGCTCGTCGTGGTCGACCGGGAGTCCGGCGCGCGCGAACGGCTCGCCGCGGTCGGCGTCCGACTCGAGCCGCTCGTCACGATGTCGGAGTTGAGGGGAGCCCGTCGGTGAGCGGCGTCCTCCAAGCGGACGCGACGGTGCGCTTCGACGACCCCGCCGAGGCGAGCTCGATCTATGCGAAGGGGTTCTTCGGAACGATCGTCGCGGAGGGGGGTCTCGCCCTCGACCGGTACGAATCGGTCTATCTCGCGGAAATGGACCGGGTCGCCGTGGTCCGTCCGTCGGGCGGCGCGGTGGAATGGCCCGACATCTTCCGACGCGCCGTCCGCGGTGACCCGGAGTTCCCGGTGCGCTACCTCGTCTACCGCGACCTCCGTCAGCGGGGGTACGTCGTTCGCGCGAGTCCGCCCCCCGTCGCCTTCACCGTCCTTCCCCGCGGAGGCACGCTCCACAAGACCCCGTCGCGCTACTGGGTCGAGGCGCTGAGCGAGCGGGTGCCGTTCGACCTCGCCCGGATCTTCGACCTCGCCGATCGCGCGCAGAGCGCGAAGCGCGTCCTCCTGCTCGCGCTCGTCGACGAGGAGTCCGATCTCACGTACTACCGGATCCGACGGCCGTCGCCGACCGGCGCGCTGCCGCCGCGCGCGCTCGACCGGCCCGTCGACGCGTGGCTGTCCGAGGACCGCGTCACGGTGCACGATGCCGCGGCGGTGGAGGAGCTCGGCCGCGAGCTCGCGTACGGCAGCCGCCTGGGGTCACGGCTCGAGTTGAGCCTCCTCGAGGCGGTCTACCTCGCGAGCGCCGGGCAACTGCGTGTCCGCGACGCGAAGAGCGGCCGCGCCGTCTCGATCGAGCGGCTGGAGCGCCGTGCGCGTCGGCTCGATCCCCGCTTCCGGGAGCGGCGGGCGGCGTACGCCGACCTCCGCGCCCGTCGGCTGGTGGTCAAGACGGGGTTCAAGTACGGCGCCCACTTCCGCGCCTACCCGCGCAATCCGGCGAACGCGCACGCGCGCTATCTCGTCCAGGCGGTCCCGGCGGCCCACGTCACCGCGTGGCCCGACGTCGCCGGCAACGTTCGCGTCGCGCAGGGTGTCCGCAAGGAGTTCCTGGTCGCGAGCGTCGGGGCCGAGGGACCGGTGCGCTTCCTCGCGCTCGAGCGGATCCGTCCGTAGCGCAACCGGGCGCTAGGCCGGCCGCGTGATCGAGCGCAGCCACGCCCCGAGCGACTCCGGCGAGGCGCCCCGCGCGATCCGCTCCTCGAGCGCGGTCGCGACCACGACGCCGTCGGCGCCCTGCTCGAGCGCGCGGGCGACGCTGGCGCGATCGCGGATCCCGAAGCCGACAACGAGCGGAAGCCGGGGGGCCGCCGCACGGGCGGCGGCGATCAGCGGGCGCAGGTCGACCCCGGCACCGGCGACGGTCGCTCCGGTCGTGCCGTAGTGGGCCACGAGGTACAGGAACCCCCGCGAGGCGCGGGCGAGGCGCGCGACCCGCGCGGGAGATGCCCCCGGCGCGGCGAGCAGCACGAGCGAGATCCCGGCACGCCGGGCCGCCCGCCGCCACGCGGGGGAGTCCTCGAGCGAGAGATCGGGCACGATCAGCCCGGTGGCCCCCGAGCCCGCGAGCGCGCCGAGCGCGCGGTCGAGGCCCTGCCGCCAGATCGGATTGGCGTACGTCATCACCGCGATCGGCAGCGTTCGGCTCGCCACCCGGCAGGCCGCGAGCAAGTCCTTCCAGCGGGTACCGTCGCTCAGCGATCGGTCGGCTTCCGCCTCGAGCACCGGCCCGTCCGCGACCGGGTCCGAGAAGGGGAACCCGAGCTCCAACGCGGTCGCGCCGGCCGATCGGAACGCCGCCACCGTCGGCGCGAACCGGGCCGCCCGGCGCCGGTCGACCATGAGGTACGGTACGACGGCCGGCCGGCCTGCGCGTCGGGCCGAGGCCAGGGCCTCACCGAGACGCACGGAGCACCACCGCGAGATCCTTGTCCCCACGTCCGGAGAGCGTCACGACGATATGCTGGGTCCGCGGGCGCCGCCGCGCTTCCCGCAGGGCCGCGTACAGCGCGTGCGACGGCTCGAGCGCGGGAAGGATCCCTTCGTCGCGCGCGAGCCAGTGGAAGGCTCGGAGGGCATCGCGGTCCGCGACCGCGACGTAGCGGGCGCGCCCGGTGTCCTTGAGCCAGGCGTGCTCGGGGCCGACGCCCGGGTAGTCGAGGCCGGCCGAGATGCTCTCCGTGTCCGCGATCTGTCCGTCCGCGTCCTGCAGCACATAGGAGAACGACCCGTGCAGGATCCCCGGGCGTCCGGCCGAGAGGCTCGCCGCCCCGTTCGAGCCCGGCCGCCCGCCCGCCTCGACCCCGAGGAGCTCCACGTCGGTCCGGAGCAGCGGCCGGAACGTTCCGATCGCGTTCGATCCGCCGCCGACGCACGCGACGGCGAGGTCCGGCAGGCGACCGAACGCGCGTCGCGACTGCTGCCGGATCTCGCGGCCGATCACGCTCTGAAAGTCGGCCACGAGGGCCGGGTACGGGTGCGGGCCGACCGCCGATCCGAGCAGATAGTGCGTGGTCCGCACGTTCGTGATCCAATCCCGCAGGGCCGCGTTGATCGCGTCCTTGAGCGTGCGCCGGCCGCTGCGCACCGGGATCACGCGCGCGCCGAGCAGCCGCATTCGATCGACGTTCGGGCGCTGGCGCTCGATGTCCACCTCGCCCATGTAGACCTCCGTCTCGAGACCGAGCGCGGAGCCGATCATCGCGGTCGCGACGCCGTGCTGGCCCGCGCCGGTCTCGGCGATGAGACGCGGCTTGCCCATCCGACGCGTCAGCAAACCCTGGCCGAGCGCGTTGTTGAACTTGTGGGCGCCGGTATGGAGGAGGTCTTCCCGCTTGAGCCAGATCTGCGCCCCGCCCCCCCGCTCCGTGAG
This sequence comes from Thermoplasmata archaeon, assembly GCA_030039865.1. Lineage (GTDB taxonomy): Archaea > Thermoplasmatota > Thermoplasmata > Lutacidiplasmatales > UBA184 > Lutacidiplasma. The sequence continues at coordinate 8,681 of JASHUS010000108.1, read as the reverse complement.
CCGGCGCGCGAAGTACAGCGGCGTCGGTCGCCCGCCGAGGGTCGACGAGAGCCGCGCGAGCTCCCGGCGGAACGCGGGATCGCGCCGGGCGGATCGCCACGCGGCTTCGAGCTCGGTGAGCGCGGGGACCAGCGTCTCGGGGACGAACGATCCCCCGTACGGCCCGTAGCGCCTAGGCATGTCCGTGCTCGAACTCCTCGACAGCGCGCACGAACGCCCGCATCTTCTCGACGTCCTTCACGCCCGGCGAGCTTTCGATGCCGGACGAGACGTCGACCCCCCACGGCCGCACGGTCGCGAGGGCGTCGCCGACGTTCTCGGGCGTGAGCCCCCCGGCGAGGATCATCTTCCGGCCCGGGTTCGCGTCGACCAGCCGGGCGCAGACCTCCCAGCTCGGTCGCACCCCGCTCCCGCCCGGAAGGGGTTGGCCGGCCGCGTCGAGGTGCACGCGCGCGTAATCCTCGGCGGGAGGAATCTTGGGGTCCGGTGCGCCGGCCGGATCGGCGGGAACCGGAACCGAGGGGACGAGGTGGTGGATCTCGAGGAACTCGAGTTCGCCCGGGATCTCGCCGTACACCTGGACCCGGTCCACGCCCACCTCATCGAACAGGCGATGGATGAGGGCGGCGCTCGGCGCGACGACCACGGCCCACGCCTCGGCCTCAGTCGGGACCGACTCGATGAGGGCCGCCGCCCGTTCGAGGGGGATGTTCCGCGGGGAGGCGGGAACCTCGAGCACGAACCCCGCGGCCCCGCCCGCCGGGACCTCCGCGACCTCCTCGGGCCGGGAGAGCCCGCAGAACTTCACGAACGTCTTCATCGCGACTCCGAGGAGGTGCGCCGGAGCGAGCGGAGGAGCTCGGCCGGTCGATCGGAGCGGGCGAGCGACGAGCCGACGAGGATCCCGTCCACGCCCGCCGACCAGAACCGTTCCGCGTCCGAGCGTGTTTCGACCCCGCTGAGCCCGAGGAGAGGCCGGAGCCCCGCCTCGCGGGCCGCTCCGATCGTTGCTTCGGCGGTCGGTCGGTCGATCGCGAGCGAGTCGAGGTCGCGGACGTTGACACCGTACATGTCGGCGCCCACGCCGTCGACGAGACTTAATTCTGCTCGGGCGTGAAGCTCGAGGAGCACTTCGAGTCCGGCCGCGTGCGCGCTCGCGGCCAGTTCGGGCAGCGGGCGTTCGAGAAGGCCGCTGCCCGCGAGTCGGGCGATCAACAGGACGGCGCCCGCCCCCGCGCGACGCGCCGCCTCGATCTGTGGGGGGCCCACGACGAACTCCTTGAAGAGGAGCGGTCGCGGGCTCGATCGGGCGAGATCGAGGACGTCCCAGAGCGAACCGCCGAAGCGGGGCTCGGTCGCGAGGCACGAGAGGCCGGTGGCGTCCCCCGCCTCCATCGCTCGGGCGAACTCCGTGATCGTCCGACCCGGGAGCCGGGGATCCGCCCGTCCGGGGGAGGCGCGCTTGAACTCGGCGAGGATTGCGCCCGAGGCCCGCGCCGCCTCGATCGCCGCTCGTAGGCTCGGCGGCCGACGTTCGGGCGCGGCGGGCAACGGCGAGAGGTACCCGGGATCCTCGACCACGCGCCGATTCGCCGCGACGACCTCCGCGAGGAAGCCCATGGCTAGACGACCTCCGTGCCACGGTACCGGCGGGCGAGGCGTTGCAGGCGTCGCAGCGTCCGCTCCGCCCGTCCGGCATCGAGCGCCTCCCGGGCGAGATCGACGCCGTCGGCGAGCGTGGCCGCTCGCTCTGCGACCCAGAGCGCGGCGCCGGCCGTGAGTAACACCGCGCCGCGGCGTGCGCCGCCGCCCCCCGCCAGGATCCGCTCGGCCTCGGCGGCCGACTCCGGTGGGGAAAGAGGTCCCCACTCACCGCGCCGATCGTCGGACGGAAGGAAGTCCCGGGGATTGATCGACTGGGGCGAGCGCTGTCCACGGATCCAGACGTAGGCGGTCGTCCGCGCGCGCGGCGAAAACTCGTCGGACCCGTCGGCCGACGTCATCGCGAGTCCCCGGCGGACGCCGAGTTGCGGCAGGATCTTCGCCGCCAGCGCCGCCGCGGCCGGGGACGGCATCCCGACGACCTGGCCCCGTACCCGCGCCGGGTTCGACAGGGGGCCGAGCCGGTTGAAGATCGTGGGGACGCCGAGCGCGCGTCGCACCGGCGCGACGGCGCGGGTCGCGGGGTGGAACAGGGGAGCATGCAGGAACGCGAGCCGGTGGATCCGGTACGAGGCGCGCGCGAACGCGACCGACGTGGTCACCGGTAGCCCGAGCGCCTCGAGCAGGTCGCTCGAACCGCACGGGCCCCTCGCGCTGCGGTTCCCGTGCTTGACGACGGAAGCGCCGGCCGCCGCGACGACGAACGCGCTCACGGTGGAGACATTGTACGACGGGCGCGGGGCACCGCCCGAACCGCAGAGGTCGATCGGCCGGTCGCCGGTCGCGAGCGGGAAGGGTCGGGCGCGGCGACGCATCTCGGAGGCGAAGGCCGTCAGTTCCGACGCGGTGACCGGCCGCGCGGCAAGCGCAACCAGGACCGCCGCCCGATCGACCTCCGAGCTCTCCGGGCGGACGAGCGCGTCGAACGTCGCGCGGACCTCGGCCGGGCGCAGGGCTCGCGGCTCGAGGAGTCGCTCGATCGTCGCCGCGATCACCGCCGGGCCTCCCGGAGGAAGTTGCGCAGGAGCCGGGGACCTTGCCGCGTGAGGTACGACTCCGGATGGAACTGGATCGATTCGACGGGCCGCCGACGGTGTCGGAGCCCCATGACGAGACGGTCGGAGCCGACCGCCGAGACCTCGAGCTCCGCCGGAAGTGACGCGCGGCGAACCGCGAGCGAATGGTAGCGCGCGGCGTCGAAGGGCGAGGGAAGGTCTCGAAAGATCCCTTCCCCATCGTGGCGGACCGACGTACATTCGCCATGGACGGGCGTCGGGGCGTGGGCGACCTCGGCGCCGTAGTGGTCGGCGATCAGCTGGTGTCCGAGGCAGACCCCGAGGAACGGGCGCTCCGTGTCCCAACGCCGGAGCAGGGAGCGGGCGAGGCCGGTGAGTCGCCGGTCCCGCGGGTGACCCGGACCGGGCGAGAGAACGATCGCATCCGGATCGATGCCGATCGCCTCGTCGAGCCGCACGGTCGCACGACGGCAATCGACTCGGGCCCCCGCGGCGGCCAGCGCTTGGGCGATGTTGTACACGAAGGAATCCTCGTGGTCGATCAGGAGGACTTTCATCGCCGGTCCCCCACGAGCGCGTCCTCGACGTGGGCGAGCTTCACGAGCGTCTCGTGGAACTCCCGCGCGGGATCCGACCGGTACACGATCCCCGCTCCGGCCGCGGTGTAGAGGTTCCGCCCGGCGCCGAACGCGGATCGGATCGTGAGCGCCCAGTCGGCCCGCTGCCCCCCGCGAATCAAGCCGACGGCGCCCGCGTACGGGCCGCGCCAGGTCGCTTCCTCGCGGCGCAGTAACTCGGTCGACCGGATCTTCGGCGCTCCGCTCACCGTCCCGGCGGGGAACGTCGCGGCGAGGGCCTGCCAGGGGCCGACGCCGTGGGCGAGCCGCGCCCCCACGCGGCTGACGAGGTGATCGAGCCGAGCGTAGCGCACGCGCCGCTCGCGTTCGATCAGGCGGACCGTACCCGGGATCGCCACCCGTCCCAGATCGTTTCGCGCGAGGTCGACCAGCATCCGGTGTTCGGCGAGCTCTTTGCGATCCGCTTCGAGCGGCTGCCGACCCCGCCGGGTCCCACCGGTCGGTAGGGTCCCCGCGATCGGGTTGACTCGCGCGTCGCGCCCGTCGACCTCGACGACCGATTCGGGCGACGCACCGACGATCTCCCGGTCCCCGAATCGGAGGTAGAAGAAGAACGCGTAGCGTTCGGACGTGCGGAGATTCGTCGCGCGTGCGAGCAGGTCGGTGGGCCGCTCCCACGTCCGTCGGTGGGCGAGGACGACCTGGTACGAGTCTCCCTCCCGGATCGCCCGACGTAGGCGCTGTACGCTCGCGCCGAACCGGGCGCGGGGGAGAGAGTCGCGTCCGTTCGGGAGCGGATGGATGGCTCGCCGCCGCGGCGGCGGCCGTGCCGGGACCCGGGCCGTCCGGACTTTCGAGACCAGCGCGAATTCCCCGAGCGGGAACGGAGAACCAGACGGCCGGCCGTGCAGCGCTGGCTCGAAGAGTTCCACGGCGTCGAATCCGAGGTAGCCCATCACCGCTCGGCCTCGCTCCCGATCGACGAAGCCCTCGGTGAGCGAGGCGATCTCCTCGGTCCGGGAGCGCGGGTCGACGGTCACGATCCCATCCGGGCGCGTGAACCAGGTGGCGGATCCGGGAGCTCCCGGGCTCCCGGTCGCACGCTCGAAGTAACCCGCGACCTCCGCGCGATCCGCCGCGGCCTGGAACTCGCGCCAGGGATCGCTCACTTCGAGCTACCTCCGACCAATGCGCGGTGCAGGGCCCGGAGGACCTCAGGGCCCCGCGACTCGGGAACGGCCAGGGAGAGGGCGCGCGGGGTCGCGCTGAACCCCTCCGCCCCGTCGACGGCGGCCGACGGCAACCGGTCGAGATCGTCGAGGATGCCGTCGCCGATGGCAATGACGAGGGCGACCCGGTACGGGCCCTCGACCATTGCCGCGGCCTCCCGCGTGACGGGAGCGAGCGCTCGGATCCCGGCGAGAACCTGACCGGGTTCGAGGACGAGGCAGAGGAGCGCGGACGACGTGTACAGCTGGACGATGTTCACGTTCGCACTGGAGAGGTGGCGCGAGACCTCGGCGACGATCCCCGGTCGCTGCCGTCCCCCGGGCACGCGAAGTCGCAGGAGCCGCAGCGGTCGCAGCATCGTGAGCGCTCGGTTCCGCCGCTGCGGGTCACCGGGGGCAATCGTCGTCGCGACCGACGGATCCTCCAGGGAGCGCACGCGGAGCGTGACCCCGGCCGCGCGCGCCGGTTCGATCGTGAGCGGGTGGAGCACGCGCGCGCCGAACTGGGCGAGCTCCTCCGCCTCCTCGTACGACAGCTCCGGTATGGGACGCGCGCCCGGTACGAGCCGCGGGTCGGCCGAGAGGACGGCGACGTGCCGCTTGACGAGCTCCACGCGCGATGCGCCCACGAGCGCCCCGATCGCGGAGGCGGCGTAGTCCGAACCGCCGCGCCCGAGCGTCGCGACCCGCCCCTCCAGGCTCCGGCCGAAGTAGCCCGTGACGACCGGGATTCGCCCGCGCGCGAGCAAGGCGTAGATCCCGCGTCGGACCGCCGTACGCGATCGATCGAGCAGAACGCACGAGGCGCCGTACGCATTGTCGGTGATCAGGCCGAGCCGGTCCGCCTCGACCGGCACGGCCGCGAGCCCGCGGTCCGCGAGTTCACGCGAGAGCCAGTGGACCGCGACGCGCTCCCCCTGGCTGAGGATCTGATCCACGGCGGGCGGCGCGGGAGGTCCCGCGCGCTCGATTTCGCGAAGAAGTCGGCGAAGCCGGTCGACCTGGCGCTCGCCGGTCGGGGGCAGGCCGGAGTGCCGGCGCCGGACCTCGCGCACGACGCGGTCATGCAACTCGGCCGATCGCGCGTGCTGCACGGCACCGTGCAGGAGGTCCGTGATGCCTTCCCGGGCCGAGCTCACGACCACGAGCGGCGTATGGTCGACCTGCGCGTCGTGGATCTCCCGCGCGACGCGCACCGGATCCTCGAGCGACGCGCCGCCGAACTTGAGAACGACCGGAGCCCGGGTCATCGTCGGCGGGAACCCTCCCGGGTCGGGTCGGACACCGCGAGCGAGTACTCGGCGTTCAGCACCGAGGCGCCGGCGCCTCCGCGCACCGCGTTGTGGGAGAGCACGAAGAAGCGCAGGAACGGAGGGTCCCACCGGACCCGGCCGACGACGGCCGCCATGCCCCGCGCACGGGCCGGATGCCCCGCCCAGCGGTCGCGCAGCGGCTGTGGCCGGTCGACCTCCGGGCGCAGCTCGACGGGCGGATGCGGCGCCGTGGGCAGCGGAAGGCCGGCGAGCGGATCGAACGACCGCCAGGCCGCCTCGAGCTCCGCCCGCGAGGGCCGCGCGGCCGCTTCGACCGTCACGGCCTCCAGATGGCCCTCCCGGGTCGCGACCCGGACGCAGTGCGCCGCGATCGGCACGGTCGAGGGGACGACCCGGGTCCCCCGGCGGCGGCCGAGGATCCGTTGCGTCTCGTGCTCGAGCTTTTCCTCCTCGTCCCGGATGAACGGGACGACGTTGTCGGTGATGGCGAGCGACGGGACCCCCGGGTAGCCGGCGCCGGAGACCGACTGGTAGGTGGCGACATGCACGGAGCGGGGGCGAAGCAACGCGATCACGGGTTCTAGTCCGAGGACGAGTCCGGTCGCCGCGCAGTTCGGGTTCGTGACGAGCCGGCCGGGCTTCCGGCGGCGCGTTCCGAGCAGACCCAGGTGATCGCCGTTCACTTCGGGCACCAGGAGCGGGACCTCGGCGTCCATGCGATGATCGGCAGCGTTCGAGAAGACCGAAAGCCCCCGGCGGACGAGTTCGCTCTCGATGGCGCGGGCCGTGCCCGAGGGCAGCGCGGAGAAGACCAACCGGATGCCCCGGCCCGCGAGATCGGCGGGCCGCAGTGCCCGGAAGCGCTCGCCCTCCAATTCGGACGGGGGAGGGTCCGAGAGCAGCCAGACGTCGGAGAGGCGCTGACCCTGCGACCGATCGCCGGCGCCCAACGCCGTCACCTCGAACGTCGGGTGACCGGCGAGCAATCGCGCGAAGTTCTGCCCGATGTACCCGCTCGCGCCGAGGATCGCGCACGGGATGCGGTCGCCGCTCACCGGACGAATCCTCCCCGCAGTGCGAGGTCGGCGATCGAAACGAGCGCGATGGACTCGAGGACGACGACGGCCCGAGGGACGATGCACGGGTCATGCCGTCCCGTCACGACGAGCGGGACGGTGGTCCCCGCCGCGAGGTCGACGGTGCGCTGCTCCCGGGCGATCGAGGAGGTCGGCTTGACCGCGACGCGAAAGACCACCGGCATGCCGGTCGCGAGGCCACCGAGTATGCCGCCCGCATGGTTGGTCGTCGTCACGACGCGTCTGTCCTTCCAGCCGAACGGATCGTTGTGCGCGCTGCCCCGCATGCGCGCGGACGCGAAGCCCGCGCCGAACTCGATCGCCTTCACCGCCGGGACGGAGAACGCGAGATGGGCGATCTCGCTCTCCACCGAGTCGAAGAACGGTTCGCCGAGTCCGACCGGCACGCCCGTCACCCGCACTTCGACGACGCCGCCTAGGCTGTCGCCGTCGCGTCGCGCCGCCCCGATCACCGCTTCCATGCGGGCGGCGGCGTCGGGGTCCGGCGTCCCGACCTCGTTCGATCCGGCCCGCTCGCGCAGCGCGGCCAGCGGAAGGTCGTCCGGCACGTTCGCATCGATCGGGCCGATCGACCGGGTGAACGCCAGCGCGTCGACCCCGACCGGTTCCAGGATTGCCCGGGCGACCGACCCGGCGATCACGAGCCCGACCGTCATGCGCCCCGAGAAAATCCCGCCGCCGGAGAGGTCCGCTTCCGCGCCGTACCGGACCCGGGCCGGGAAGTCCGCGTGGCCGGGCCGCGGCGTGTTCCGAATCTGTTCGTAGGGTCCCCGACGGACGTCTTCGTTCGCGACGTGCGCACGGAGCGGCCCGCCGTCCGACCGGCCCTCCGTCACGCCGGTATCGACGACGAGCCGGTCCTCCTCGTGCCGGCGCGTCGCGAGCCGCCGGCCGACGGGGCTCCGACGATCGAGGTCGATCTGGATCCGACGCGGGTCGAGGGGGAGGCCCGCCGGGATGCCGTCGATCTGCACCCCAACCTCCGGCCCGTGGCTAGAGCCGAAGATCGTGATGCGGTAGCGCTCTCCGAACCGCATCATGGGCGCCGTCGCTCTCGCAGCGACTCGAGCGTCGCCCAGAAATCGGGAAAGGACTTCGCGACCGCGCGGGCGTCGCCGATCGTCGAGGTCCGGTCCGCGGCGAGCGCGCCAACCGCGGCGCTCATGACCAGCCGGTGGTCGGAGAGGTCCGTGAGCCGGGTCGCTCGCGGTCGCGCCGATCCCTCGATCACGAGCCGCTCCTTCTCCGAGCGGACCCGCGCACCGAGCGCCCGGGCGAGACGGCTCGTCGCCAGCTTGCGGTTCGACTCCTTCAGCGTCACGTGGGACGCCCCCCGCAGCTCGCTCCGGCCCGGGATCGTCGCCGCGAGGACCCCCGCCAGCGGGTAGAGGTCCGGCGCACCGGTGAGGTCGATGGTGAACGGTCGGTGAGCCCGGCCCGCCACTCGGGCGCCCTGGGAGGTTTCGTGGACGGCCGCGCCCGCGTCCGCCAGGAGACGCAGGATCGCGCGATCGGCCTGGGGCCATCGGGGATCGACGCCGGCCACTTCCACGCTCCCGCCGCTGGTCGCTGCGGCCGCCCAAAGATAAGCGGCCGACGAGGCGTCGCCCGGGGGTCGGAAGCTCCCGGCGCGGAACCGCTGCGGGCCCTCGATGCGGAACGTGCGGCCGCGTCGGCTGACCCGAACACGGTGATAACGGAGTACCGCCAGCGTCGCGTCGATGTACGGTTCGGAGACGACCGTCCGCTCGAGCCGCAGCGTGCTCTCGCCCTCGAGCGAGGGCAACGCGAGCAGCAGCGCCGACGCGAACTGGGAGCTCGTCGA